>NZ_JZIR02000239.1:0-1097 GCF_000961955.2 Hymenobacter sp. AT01-02 | reverse complement strand
CGACCAACTGATGATACTCGGGTGGTTACGGTCGCGCACAATCATGCCCTTCAGATCTTCCTGCATTTGGTAGTTAGTGCCCATCAGGCGGTTCTCGTCAATTACCAGCATGCCAAGCTGGTCGCAGGCGGCCAGCAGTTCCGGGGTAGGCGGGTGGTGCGAGCAGCGGTAGGCATTCGAGCCCATAGCTTTCAGCGCCCGGATGCGGAAGTACTGCAACTCGTCGGGCAGGGCCGTGCCTACCCCGGCGTGGTCCTGGTGGTTATTGGTACCCTTGAGCTTTACCGGCTTGTCGTTCAGGAAAAAACCTAGCTTGGCATCAAAGCGAATAGTCCGAATCCCGAACGGCGTGTCGTAGCAGTCTACCTCCCGGTTGCCCACCAGCACGGTGGTGCGCAGCGTGTACAGGTAGGGCGACTCCAAATCCCACCGCCGGGCGTTGGCCACCGGCAACGTCAGCGTGATTTCGCGCTGTTGAAACGGTGCCAGGGCCACCGCGCTGTGCTGTTTGCTAGCCACCACGTGGCCCTGGGCATCGAGAATGGTTTGCCTCACAACGCAGGTATGCGCGTTCTTGCCTTGGTTCAGGAGGGTGGCGCGGGCCGTCACGTCGGCGGCAGCGCCGGCTACCTGGGTTGTTACCCACGTGCCGTTAGGGGCCACGTGCACGGGATTGGTTTTGGTGAGCCACACGTGCCGGTAAATGCCCGCACCCTCGTAGTACCATCCCTCGGGCATGGTGGCATCTACCCGCACCGCCACCACATTGCGGCCGCCGTAGTTAAGGTAGTCCGTAATATCGTACCGGAAGCTGTTGTAGCCGCTGTGCTCGTTGCCGAGGTAGTGGCCATTCACCCACACCTTGGCATTGCGGTACACGCCGTCAAACTCCAGGGTGAGTTGCCGCCCTAGGTCCTCGGCCGGAACGCGAAACGCTTTGCGGTACCACCCCACGCTGGTAGTGGGGAAGTTGCGCCCAATGGCTTTGTAGCCGTGGCTGTGCTGGGCCGTGCTGTCGAAGGGCAGCTCCACGGCCCAATCGTGCGGCAGGTTGAGCTGCCGCCAGGCCCGATCATCAAAGGTCAGACTGGCCGCTC
>NZ_JZIR02000238.1:0-1081 GCF_000961955.2 Hymenobacter sp. AT01-02 | reverse complement strand
GCGCAGCCACACGTGCGAACCTGTCTATGGGCGGTCGTTGCTGGCGCTGGTCGCCGTGCCGGTACTGTAGGTACCGCGTCTGCCCGTGCTGCATCACGCCCAGAGCAGCGTGGTCCTGCGAAAAATGGCACAGCCCGCTTTTCTGGCCGTCGGCCATGCGGGAAATATCCAGCTTCACCGTCACCTCGTTCGAATAGGAGCGGAAACACCGCTGCGTGAGCGTGTTGCCAGCGTACATCAGCTCGTCGTTTTTCAGCGGCGCATACGCTTTCAGCCGCAGCCAGCCGGCCCTTTCCTGCAGCGAGTACTTTTCCGGGCGCGGCTGGTAGTTCCATTGCCATTGCAGGGGCAAAGCGGTAGAGTCGAAATCGTCGCTGCGTGCCAGGGAGAAGCCCCGGCCGACATTGATAACGGGCATTCGGCCCTGCCAAGCCATCGTACCGAGGCCGCCCGGTAAGACCTGTCCGATGATGGGCCAGCCTCTAACCAGGTAACGGGCAGCAGGCTCACGACCCGGCCCGACCAGTCGCCCGAGCGTGGTGCGTCAGGAAGTACCACTTGCCATCGTTGGTTGGGATGAGTCCGCCCTGGTTGGGCTCCATGGCCTCGGTGCTGGGCAGGGCCAGTTGTTTTTCTTCGCGGTAGGGGCCGGTTATCTTCTTGGCGCGCTTAGCCATTACGTACCGCCCCACTCCGTTCTTATGCTCGCTGAATACCAGGTAGTACCACTTGCCCACTTTCAGCAGCTTGCTGGCTTCCCGCCCCGAGCCTTCGTTGACCAGGATGGCCGAAGCGCGGTCCAGCGTCTTGTTATCCGGTAGCAACCGGAAGAGGTAGGTTTTGTAGTGGTCGGCGAAGTGCGTACCCACCAGCCACCCCTGTCCTTTTTCGTCCCACAGCACCGAGCAGTCGTCCCAGCCGGACTCGGCCAGCACCGGGCTCAGCCGCTCCCAGGGGCCGGCCGGGCGCGGGGCCGAGGTCATGAAGTAGCCTTCCTCGGGCGTACCAAAGTAGATGTAGAAGCGGCCGTTGTGGTGCCGGATGGTGCCGGCCCAGATGCCCCGTCCGTAGCGGTTCATTT
>NZ_JZIR02000237.1:0-2069 GCF_000961955.2 Hymenobacter sp. AT01-02 | reverse complement strand
CAGTAGGAATCTGGGTAACAAAGACATGCTTTTAGTTTTGATTGTAATGTGCTTGGTCGTGTGCTGGTCCGACACCTACGGCGTCGGACCAGCACACGACCACTGTGTAAGCCTCATGGCTAATGATGGCGCCTACTCCTTCATAAAGGTAGTGTAGCTACTGGCATCCAGCGTGAACTGTACTGTGCCTTTGCGCACGCGTACGGGTTTGCCTTTCTGCATGGCGCGCGCTTTGTCGGTGGTATACACGCGCAGCTTTTTTACCGTAGCGGGCACGCCAGTGAGCGTCACGCGACGGGTAGCGCCATTATTCACGAGGTGCACCACGTACTTGCCTTTCTCGCTGTTGCCCAGCGCCGCAGCAGATACGTCGGGGCGGTCGGCAGTAATAGGTAGGGCCATTACATCTTGGGGGGTGGCCGCTAGCTGCTTCAGGTTCCAGAAGCGCTGGGTGGGCCGCAGCGGGGTATTGTCGCCGAAGATGCCGCCCCCGGCCATAGGCGAGTAGTCAGCCGTGAGCTGCCATTGCAGAATGGTAAGAGGCTGACAAACAGCTAGAAGCCGCGTATACAGACTAATTTCCTCCAGCGCGTAGGTCGGCTCCAGGAAAATACTAGGGTAGCCCCAGGCTTGCGCATCAATACTCCCCTCGCCCACAATCAGCGGGAGGCGGAGCTGCTCGGCGGCGGCCGACCATTTTTGCAGGGTTTCGGTTTCCCAACCCCGCCACGAGTGAAACGACACGGCCCCGATGTAGGGGTGCGTGCTGGCATCCTGCAAGGCAGAATTCATAAACTCGTAGCTATTCGAATCGGAGTTGTCGCCCAGCAACAGCTTGGTTTTCAGGCCTCGGCTGGCAAAGTAAGCTCCTAGCTCCTTGATAAGTTGGGCGTGTTCCTGGCTAGTCTGACGGATGTTGATACCTAGGTCCGACTCGTTGAAGGAAAATAGCGCCACGTCCACGCCATACTGGTCTTTGAGGTACTGAATGTAATCGGCAATGGACTTGTAGCTAGCCTGTAGGTTGGTGGGGTTTAGCGGGTTGCCCCACTTGCCATCTGGCCCAGGGCCACTGCCATTAACTGGGGTACCCACCACGGCCCACGGCGGCGCCGACCACGCCGAGAGAATGATGGGAATATCCCGCTTACTGAGCTTCTGCGCCATCTCCATCGACTCGCGCACGTGCGGGTGCAACTGACCTTGCCAGGCGGCAGCCGTGGGGTCTTGAGCCTGGTTGGGCTGCCACAACTGCCAAGGCATCTCTACCCGGCCCCAGGCCACGCGCATGTTTTGCAGCGCGTAGTTGATTACCTGTGGGTCGTTTTTGGGGTTTTGCAGGCGAAAATTGCCCCCGAAACCAGCAAAGACGTGGCCGGGCTGCGCCGGGGTTCAACGTCAGCCGGATAGGGGCGCGGTCAATGCTGCCGGTGGTTTGGATAGTGAAGGTTTTCTGTGCGGTTTGCCCCTGCTGCACACTACCCGTCAACAAAGGCAGGAGAAACTGGTAGTGCGGCCCATCCTTGCCCGTTTCCTGCTTTAGCAGCACGGGCATCGGCTCGCCGAAGCTGATGGTAAGCTGCCGGGTAGGAGCCACTAGGCGGATGCTACTGGCGGGGGTGCTCGGGAGGGTAAGGCTGCCGAGCGTGCCCTTGGTCAGCACCGCGCCGCGGGCATCCCACACTTCTACCGTGGTGCTGTCCGGGTAGGTAGCGGCAGGAAGCAGCACGCTGAAGTACACGCCGCTGCTGTTGGGCATATTGCCGCGGGCCGTAAGCTGCACCTGCACACGAGCCTGGTTTGGCCCGGCATCCTGCACGGTTTCTACAAAATCCAGGCTATCCAGCCGGGTTGTAACTAGCTGCTGGTTACCCTCGCGCGTGTACTTGGGGCGCTGGCGCTCCTTGCCGGTTTCCGTCACTCGGCCATCGGCTTTCACAACGCGCAGGCTCGTTCCAAACGCCAGGAGCTGCCCATCGGTACGAATGCCGGTGAGGTTGCCCCAGGGAGCTAGTTCTACCTGAGCTGCGGCTTTTTTGCACGCTGGCGCCCAGCAGGAGCACGCTGGC
>NZ_JZIR02000236.1:0-1678 GCF_000961955.2 Hymenobacter sp. AT01-02 | reverse complement strand
GACAGGTACCCTAAGAAGACAGCTACAATGGTAGTGCTAAGCACGAATTTACAACTCGTATAAGAATAAGTAGCGGCAAGAAGCGATGTTAGGGCCTCGGTATAAGCCAACTCCGCAGCACCGTATCACATGAACTCATCCTATCTGCTACTGGTCATCTTTTTGTTCACGGCTTGTACTACGCCGCGAAGTACCCGACAATCAGCCCCCGTGTATCCTTGGTTCCCTTTCACCTAGTATCGGACAACGATTGCGGGCAGGTCGTTTGATAAAGTGGCCATCATGGTGCCCGTAAAAATTAATGATTTACCCGGCAATTTCGTTACGCAGTTCGATTTAGGTAGTGGTACTACTTTTCTCTATGAAGAGACGATCAAGAGCTATTTTCCGTCGCGCACGCAGCTCTACGCCCAGGTTGACACGACGCAGCGAGGAACAACTGACGCGGGGTATGTCCACTATGCCACGCATGGCTTGCCTTCACCCTAGGAAGGGTAACTATCCCTGCCCCTCGGCTAATGACCCGTCAGGGCGAACCAGTCGCGCCCGATTCGCTACGCTCCCGGTCGCACAAGCTGGTTGGCACGATTGGAACTGATTTTCTAGACCACAAAGTGTTGGTCATTGATTATCCCCGTCAACGGATGTGTGTACTGGATTCCGTCGATGCGTATTGGCGTGCTCGGACAACGTTCGTAGCTGGCCGGACAAAGAACAACCGGCTCAGTATCCCCCTCACGATTAACCAACACGTTTATTGGGCCTTATTCGATACCGGAGCCAGTCTGTTCCCTATTAGCACGGACTATTCTACCTGGCAACGTCTGGTTGTCGCGGGAGCCAAGATAGATACCTTGCAAGGCAAGTCTTGGGGCGAGAAAGTATCTTTTTTCGGGGCACCGATGCGCTATGACGCTTATTTGGGAAGCGTGAGGCTGCCAAAGGCAAGCGCCTGGTTCACCCGTAACCAACGCCTCCTCAACTTTAATAAAAGCGAACAGGTGGATGCGTTGACAGGCAACGCGTTTTTTTCTACAGAACGTCGTGCTACTAGATTTCGCCCACGCACGAATCGGCGTAGTAAAGTAGGTTTATCCCCCAGTGTTGTAAGAAGGCCAACTTGCACGGCGAGTTCAACTTTTCCGACGAGGCGCTAGAAGACTCGCTCCACTTCGATATTGAGGCCCTTTTTGCCATCTAGTGGGAGCCCTTGGCCGACCCGTTTGTTTACCCTTTGTACCAACCGTTTAACCAAGGCTACTAGTGAGGCCCTGATTAAAAGCTTGGTACAACTGGTACATGAGTTCAACGCACAGGGATAGATGTTGTTAAACAAACAGGGAAACCTACGGCTCAAGGGCCCAGGAGTCAGCTTTGCTAGCTTAGTACATTGTTAATCAATCAAATGCATGATATAACGGTGTGAGCGATAGGCTAAATGTTCGTTTTCGCTATTCCCTGTCAATGACCTTAAGGAGCGTGTAAAAGCATCGTGCCTTGCTACCCTTACAACGCATTTATGCCTTATCGGCAGCATTCAAGCTGCTTGGCTTCCAAATCGGGGATTTCCCCTATCTGTTAATAATATCCAACCTTCTGCAACAGCCACGACCACTTAACTGAACTCTGGCCACCAGCTGGGAATAAATGCAGTAGCAGGTTGAAATTACTTCCAACC
>NZ_JZIR02000235.1:0-1015 GCF_000961955.2 Hymenobacter sp. AT01-02 | reverse complement strand
GGCCGTGAAGTCGGTGCGCACCGTGCCCGGCACGATGGTGCGCACCTGGATGTTGAACTGCTTCACTTCGTACTGCAACCCTTCCATGAAGCCCTCTACGGCGAATTTGGTGGCGTTGTAGACGCTGTAGAGCGGGAAGGCAATGTGCCCGCCCACGGACGTAGTGGTCAGAACAAGACCCTGCTTACGTTCACGGAAATGGGGCAGCACGGCGCGCGTCACGTTCATCACCCCGTACACATTCGTTTCAAACTGCTGCTGCACTTGCGCGGGGCTGAGGGCCTCAAAGGCGCCGGCAAGGGCATAGCCCGCGTTGTTAAAGAGCACATCTAGGTGACCGAATGCGCGCAGGGCAGCGGCCACGGCGGCCTCAATGCTGGCCCCGTCCAGCACATCGAGCGGTAGCACCAGCACATTGGCCAGGGTGTGTAAGTCGGCGGGGGCCTTGTGGGGCGCGCGCATGGTGGCGACGACCTGCCAGCCGCGCTGAGCAAAGTAGCGGGCAGTAGCCAGCCCAATGCCGGAGGAAGCACCGGTAATGAGAATCGTTTGGGGGGAGACAACAGCCATCGTATTGCGAGTCAGTGAGTACCCGACAAAAGTATTCTGGCCCTCGCCCGGCTGGTTAACGACTTTCAAACCGCTATTGACCAAAATCAAACCTGGCGCGCCTCCGTAGGGGTACACTGCGCGTGCCGCTTAAAAAAACTGGTGAAATGGGTTTGCTCATCAAACCCCAGGCAGTACCCAATCTGGCCAATGGGCCAATCGGTGTGCACCAGCAAGGCCCGCGCTTCCTGCACCAACCGCTGGGCCAGCAACTGCGAGGTAGTTTTGCCTGTGGTGGCTTTGAGCGTGCGGTTGAGAGAGTTGACGTGCACGGCCAGCCGATCGGCAAACGCCTGGGCCGTGTACAGCGCCAGCCGCTGGCTCGGCGAAATGATGGGAAACTGCTGGGCCAGCAGCGTCCGAAACGCGTCCGCCAACCGATTGCCGACCAAGACTGCCTGGGGCC
>NZ_JZIR02000234.1:0-3408 GCF_000961955.2 Hymenobacter sp. AT01-02 | reverse complement strand
GCGCACTACGCACATATATCGGCGTTCTTGCTCAGCGGCCTATTTTGCTATCCATGTCCTTCTTAGCTCCCTACCGATTATGGGAGAGTAGCGCCTGCCTCTTGGGCGGGCTGCTGCTGGGGTGCTCATCCCCTGCTGTCAAGCGCCCCCTGTGTGAGCACGCCAAGGAGTTGGACTTGTACGTGGGCAACAGTAGCTGGGCCGATACGGTGGTCCGTGCGCAGGTGGTACTGGATGATGCGCTGGTGGTGGACACGCCCCTCCTGCGACAGTGCACCTCTTCCGAAAAACGGACGAAATCACTTCTTGTCTGCCCCGGACCACATCGGCTACAAGTCCAATTCGGCTAGTTCAACACAGACACAATGCTGACTATTGCGGGAGACCAATCCTTGTTTATCACCTACAATTATGAAACGTACAAAGGGGCAGATAACGGCATTGTGGTAGGCGTTCCTTAACCACGATTATGCTTGGTGCCATCTCATTGACTAGCGAAGACACGGTTATACTCTGTTTACTATTCCGTTTTCGCCCCTTGCCCCCGCCGCTACTGGCCTCACTACCTGGGCCAGCAGCGGTGAGTATCGGTCCGGTGCCCTGTGGCTCCAAACAACCGAAGCTGGGGGTGTGCTTGACCTACGTGGCTCCTCTTCCGCCGGCGCTCAGGTAGGAAAAAGCTTCAGGGGCAAGAAACGTGTCATGCGAGAGCGCTCCACGCACGGACAAGTGAGCAGAGGCAGCGTAGGGCCGGTCGGCGAGGGGGGAGTTCGTCGCTATCGGTGCCAGTATCGGCCGCTAGCGGGGGTGGTATTGACGCCGCTACCGGGGCCGAAGCGACACAGCTACTGGCACCGATATCACTGCCCGTTCCGGAAGGTACCGCTCCCAGTACAGGGGGCGGCACGGGGCATCACTGCTCCTAGCGGTATGAGGGCGGTAGGAGAGGTTACATGTTAAGAAGGAAGGTGCTTGACTGGCAACGTACATGGGGCTCCTATAGCGGATAATCCTCTTCTTTTTCGGTTCTTCGCGTTATGCGATGCTCACTGCTTCTCGGTTTAGGAGGCCTGCTCTTCCTTGGTACGGCTCACTGCACTAGTACGCGTCCGTCGGAGCGCGTTGAAACGATCCCGTTAGTGACGGCGGATCTGGACCGCTTCTGGGCCGCTTATTCAGCCGCCTTGCGCGATACGGCGCACGCCGACCGGATTTTCCAAGAACAGTATTTTGACCATGGCTCGCCCGGCCTGCACAACTACTTCCAGCGCAAGTACCAGGCGATGCCCACCGGTTCGCCCGCCATATTCTGCAGCGGCCCCGCTACTACGCCTCGGCCCGACAGACCATGCAGTCTGTGGCTGAGCAGAAACCGCAGATCCTGTCGGCGTTCCAGCGGCTCCAGCAACTCTACCCGCCTGTGCGGTTCAACTCCGTGTACTTTCTGGTCGGCGGCTTTGCCGGTAGCACCGCGCAGCCGCCGGGCTTGCTCGTCGAAGTGGACGGTACCAACGGGCCAGAAGTGGATACCTCGGAGTTGTCGCTGGTGCAGCGCAACCGGAGCACACCCGTGACACTACTACCCGCGCTGGTCATCCACGAGATGATTCATAATACGCAGCAGCCGATGGATGGCACCTTGCTCAGTGGGGTCATCCGCGAGGGCATGGCGGATTTCGTGGCCGAATTGGTTACAGGGCATCCGGGTACGAACGCCCGCTTACACGTCTACGGCAACGCCCACGAACGGGAACTGTGGCAGGCCTTTCAGCCCGTGATGCTGGGCACCAACCCCGCGCACTGGTTGGTGAATTCGAAAGAGGAAACCCCCGACAAGCCCTGTGACCTGGGCTACTACGTGGCTACAAAATCTGCCAGGCCTACTACAACCAAGCCAGCGACAAACAGCACGCGGTGGCGGCGATGCTGACGACGAAGGACTTCCAGGCCTTTCTGGCCCAAAGCGGGTACGAACAGAAAATGCGCGCCCTGTAGCGTAGTGGTTAGGTAACGGGTAGGGAAACTTTCTACAATACAGGTTTTACCCTAGCTGGTTACTCTCTGTCACGTTTGTTGAACGCTCCCTGAGGTGCTGTGACCAGTGCCCCTTAAATAGGGTGTCAAGTTTTGAACGGTCGTTTATGATCCGTTACAAATAACGCACACCCGTTGCAGTGGGCGTACTGTTGCTCTAGAAGAAAAAGATGAGTCAAGCCCCCACTTTAAATGCTTGGGCAATTACCAAGAAGGTTGACTGGTTAGAAGGCAGTAAACGTCTGATCCAGAATATACTGGTTAGTGCCTTGCGGTAAGATGATCTTCCAATGCAATGTTGTGGAGGACAACTCCAGGACCTCATACACCACAGGCATCGAACCCTTCCCATCCGAGAGGGTCAAAGTAGTGTACTCGCGGTTGAAGTCCCAGACGCCTTGCACAGCTTGGGCAGTAGTGGGATCGCATTTGGTGGCCCCTTCATCAAACACAACCGCCTTGTCAGAAGTAAACTGGACAAAGTTATCCAGGGCACAGGGCTTCAAGTCCGCATAATCATCGTGGGTAAGCGTCTGCCCGCCCCAAACTTCCGAAAAAAGCTGGGCAGTTACCCGCCACTTTTTGGTTGTGAGCAGTGCCACTTTGTCTTGGGCTGGCGTAGGATCCGACCTGTCAGAGCCACAACTATTAATGCCGCTTAGCAGGGCAAGATATACAGCGAACGGCGATAATTTCTCCAGTAAATAGGGGACCAATAGAGGCTGATGTATAAGTGAGCCTTGTTCCTTAAGGTCTCGAGACATAAAGACCAGATAGTACAAGTGCTAAGCAAATGGGAGGAGATGGTGTAATACTTTTTAAGAGAAAGCAAGTAAGTAAACCTTTCCTTAAAAAGTATTATATCACAAGCCTGCGTTTAAAAAATGACACAAGCTTGATCTTAGCTGTCACCGGCCTATTCTGTTGATTAGAGTAATGTGTTATAAGCCGGCCTTTATGGAATTATACACGAAGAAAAGCCCCGCACTGATGGTTGGGCTTTGTATTTAGATTAGGTCATCCACGGGCTTGATCACTTCACCGGCAAGACCCTGCGCGTTGGTAGGTCTTGGATGAAAGCATGGCGGGCGCGCGTAACTTGGATGGTGCGGATTGGTTTGGTGGAAGCAGGGAACAGTGGGTCCTCGTCGCGGGGGTAATGGGGTTTGCCAGTATTGACGGGTTACTTGCCTTTGGCAATGCGTCGCAACACGAATTCGACCTCCGCGTCTTGGCCCTTCAGCACTTGCTCAATGGTGGGCTGCACGTAATAGTCGGGCAGGCGTGTAGCAGGAGGGATGCGGTTGAGGCGCCCGCCGCACAGAAACGGCATGTCCACCAAGACACCCGAGTTGGCAGTTCGATGCTGTAACT
>NZ_JZIR02000233.1:0-1127 GCF_000961955.2 Hymenobacter sp. AT01-02 | reverse complement strand
GCCGCTTGATAGCCAGGTGCAATTCCCAAAGCCATCATCAGCTATGGTGAGCTGCCAGCCCGCACTTTTGTCGTTGCCCCCAGATACGGATGCGGACGCTTGCGCCCGAATACTTGAGCGCATTATCAAGTAGGTTGTTGAGCACGCCAGCCATGTGCACGCGGTCCAGCCGCAGCGGCGCACTTAGGGGAATCTGCACGTCAAACACAACGGGCTTGGTTGCCTGCAATTCCTGGCGGCTAACTTGCTCCGCTACTAATTCAGCTAAGTGCACGGGTTCGAGCTGCAGCGCCAAGGTGCGGCCATGGCGTTCCTCTACGGCAATGCGCAGTACTTTTTCGACCAAACCGGCGAGGCGGGTTAGCTCCTGACGGGCCATAGTCAGGTACGCATCCATTCGGGTTGGGTCGCGCAAGGCTCCAAAATCCTGCAAAGCTTCCACCGCCGCCGACACCGTGGCCAGCGGGGTTTTTAGCTCGTGCGTCATATTGTTGATAAAGTCGTTCTTGACTTCCGAAAGCCTTTTCTGCCGCAAGATGGTGCTGAGCATTAAGCCAAAACAGGCCGTTGTGAGCAAAAGCAGAGCGGCTGATCCTACCAGACTACCTGCCATACCCCGTAGGACAAAGGCCGTAGGTGGCTGAAATGAGGCGACCAACGCCGGCCCCCGCACAGGGTTTAGGAGCACGGCCGGCGTGTGCAGGGTAAGGCCTGCCCGCGCCGCCGCTATGGGCAGGGCAGTAGGCGCCAGCGTGTCGAGGTGGAAGGGCTGCTCCGCCTGACGCCGACGCAGTTCGGTCCGGTAAGCACGGCGCAGCTGCACTAGGTTCACCGGCCGCTCACGGTACCAGTTGTGGATTACGAAGCGCGATAGTTGCCGGGCCAATGAATCGGTGTGCGCAGCGCGGGCCTGTTCTGATCGAGGAAGTTGCTCTGGTAGACGGGAAGTAGCGCGCGCGGCGGGCAAGGTGGGACGGCGCACCGGCAGGGGTAGTTGGGCAGCAGCTTCTGGTAGCTTTGGAAGAGAGGAAGTAGCCGCCGGTGCCGTATCAAGGCGCTCAATGTGCCAGCTGGCGGGGGCAGGTTGGGCGGGGCGCCCGGGCGGAGCCGTAAATCGTTGAACCTTA
>NZ_JZIR02000232.1:0-2940 GCF_000961955.2 Hymenobacter sp. AT01-02 | reverse complement strand
GCCTAATCAGTGAAAGCTTGAATTCGTCGTTTAATGGCAAAGGCGACCATGGCTACGCAGGCGTGTGGGGTGGGCAATATGCTTCTTACCATCACAACCTGATTGCCCACCATCATAGCCGGGCCATTCGCTTCAACGGGGCCCGGGCCCACGACACAACAGCGTGGTAGACTACCGCAATAACGTTATCTACAACTGGGGCAACATGCAGGCAGCTTACGGAAATGAGCTGCTCATTCCGGGTGGTAGTGGGCAGCTAAATCTAGTCAACAACTATTATAAAGGTGGCCCGGCCACGCCCGCAACACGGGCGGCCGTCATTTTTGACATCACCCAAGCCTACGCATCCAACAAACCGGAGCAGCCCGTTGCCACGGTGTACGCAGCCGGCAACTATGTTGAGGGCTACCCCGCCGTTACGGCCAACAACTGGACTGGCATTCGGCTGCATCATTACCCGGAAACGGCCGCCAACTTTGCCCGCTTCAAACAACGTACTGAAACGCCCAACTTGGCGCCAATCACTACCCAACCGGCTGAGGCAGCGTACCGAACGGTACTGGCTGGCGTCGGAGCCACAGTGCCCGTGCGCGACGCGGTAGACGCGCGCATTGTGAAGGAAACTCGCACGGGTACGGCCACCGGCAGTAGCCCCGGCGGCAGCGCCACGTACGGCCTCCACCAGGGCATCATCGACTCTCAGGAAGACATAGGCGGCTGGCCTGTATACCGCAGCGGCCCGGCTCCTGCTGATACCGACCATGACGGCATGCCGGATGCCTGGGAAAAAGCTCACGGCCTAAACGCCGCGAATGAGCGCGACGGCAACAGCATCGCCCGCAGTGGGTATACTTACCTAGAGGAGTACCTTAATGAGGTGGTAGACGGTAAGTTGACTGCCGCCCCTGGCCCGGCATCAAAGAGCGCCGCTACCCGTTCTCGCTAGCGCTGCCTTTCTTGGGGTGTTATAGCCGCATGGCCAGTTTCGCTAGTGTAAAGCAATAGCCCTTGATCTAGAAAACGGAAACTACCACTGCTTCGGGATGCACTGCCGGATTTTCTTGCTAGTATTGACCTTCCCTCTAGCAATTGGGCTCAACAGGCTACGTTGGAGCCGCGCTAGGCCAGCAGCACGCATCCAAGCCTTCTACTAGTAGCAGAGCAGAATTGATAGGGCAACATCCACGAATAACTGCGTAGCCCGTTGAAAGTCGTTTTTCGATTCCTGTTCCTTGTCTTTCTGTATAGTTTGGCGGCCGGCCAGGTGGTAGCGCAAGAGCGTGCCTCGCCGGTGAGCATTGGACAGACATTCACCTTGTCCTCGGCCACGCTTGGAGAAAGCCGCCGCATCAATGTGTATTTGCCGCCGGTCTATGCAGATTCTGCCACGGTGAGGCTGCCCGTACTGTACATGCCCGATGGCGGCTTGGCAGAAGATTTTCTGCATGTAGCAGGGCTACTACAAGTATTGACCGGCAATGGCAGTATACGCCCCTTCATTCTGGTTGGCATTGAAAACACTGCCCGGCGACGTGATATGACTGGGCCAACCACCAACGCAGAGGACCGGAAAATAGCGCCTAAGGTGGGCGGGTCTGCCGCTTTTCGGCAGTTTATACGCGCCGAACTGATGCCCGCCATACGTCAACGTTACCGCGCCACCGCCGAAACCGCCATAGTAGGAGAATCATTGGCGGGCTTATTTGTAGTAGAAACGCTTGTACAGGAACCTAACCTGTTTGACACGTACCTGGCGTTTGACCTAGTTTGTGGTGGAACAACGGGAAGCTGGCAAGCGAGGCCGACAGCCGCTTACACTTGTACGCTGGCCCGGCCAAAACGCTGTATGTAGCTTTCAGCAGCGACGTTCTAGGGGAAGCATCCACGCATCGCTTCAACCAAGCGCTACAGCATGCGGCTACGGGCAATTTCATATGGTACCACAAGGATATGCCCGAAGAAACGCACGCTACTATCTACCACCCGGCAGCGCTACAGGCTTTCCGAACGGTATTCAAGCCTAAAGCGTCGTCCAGCAAGTAAACAGACGCACAAAGCTTTCATTCTGGTCAACTTGACAGTTCTGTTCTCACATGCCAGCCAAGTGGTAGTGCACCTGTTACGCGCTTGGCGCCACTACCTGCGTTGGGTTGTTGGGGACGGACAGCTGCAAGCTATGGGCGCTGCTTAAGGGAGTCGCGACGGTCAACGGCATCTAGCACATCGAAGGCTGTAAATTCTTTGTTCACCGTGATGTAGCCGCCCGGCGAAATGGTACGACCTGAGCTGGTGACAAAAGTGGGTTTTAGGCGAAGCGTGAGGCGCATGGGCTGCCGATCATGGTCGCCGAGGCCGAGTACCATACTGGCTAGTGCCTCCCCCGACTGTTCACCCAAAGCATCCCGCAAATTGCTTTCCAACGTAACGGGAGCCGTGGCCACGCCGTTGGGAGCTACCTCAATGCGTTCCGTACTGCGGCCCGTGGCTACCTGCTTGTCATCGAGCAGCGCAATGTAGTCGAAGGCGTTGAGCGCCGCGGTTTCCGCGTTGGGGTTACGCACTTCTAGATTTACCCGCATCCGTAGGGGCAACGAGCCAGTGGCGTAGGCGGCGGCAATGCGGGCTTTGTCCAAGGTAGTGAGGTCGCCAGGCTGCCGAAGGTGAGTAACGTCTACTCCCGCTACGGTGGCCTGTTCAACGGATGCCAGCCGAATTTGGGCGCCTTTGAAGGCCTTGGCTTGCTGCACTTGCTCACTGATGCCGCACTGGCTCAACCCCAGTACTGTGAACACCAAGGCCGCTGAAGCCCATGAGCGAGATAGGGTAGAAAAGGTAGTGCTTTGCATGGAAGTGGGTGGGAGAAGTACAGTGGGAGGAAGGAAGATTCCTGCTTACCCCATTACCGCCCAAATAGTTGTTATTGCCCATCTTATGCTCAAC
>NZ_JZIR02000231.1:0-875 GCF_000961955.2 Hymenobacter sp. AT01-02 | reverse complement strand
GACGGGGGCACCGTGCGCGGCCGCTGTGAAAGCCGGCACCACCTGGCACCCCTGTTGGTAATACTTTGCCCGCGCCTGAATGCAGCGCTGCATCTCAAAAAAGCAGCGCAAGCAGTTGGCGTAGGTGAGCCCAGACTGGCTACCCACGTGACAACCACCTCATCGCCGACGTAGGTTTCTCGGGCCGTTGGATGTACCTGGGGGTGCGGTGTATCTTGGCCCTCTGCTAGCCCTGGCACCAGATGGTGTCCAGTGGGCCTGCTGTTTACGTGCATATGCTGGAATTCACGAGTATCCGGGCTTTCTACGCGTTTTTGCAAGCCCCGCCGCCACCCGATGATGACTTCGCCGTCCGGCGGCTGGAGGATGCCCAGCGGCTCGTCAACAAAGTAAGTGCCCCAGCATTTCGGCACTGCTTTTACGTCATTGCGCTGCACCTGACGGGCAACGTCGCCTACCACGCCGGCAGCGCGCAGCGCTACCTCGACGGGCCCTTTATCTTCTTCAGCCGGCCCTACCAGCTCACGTCCTGGGAATTGCCCACCGACGCGGTCTTGCACGGCTTCCACCTGATGTTCGCCGAAAGCTTCCTGCGTCGTTACCCCGCGCTGGCCGGGCTGGTCGGCAAGCTGCCCTACCTGCAGGTGGGCAAAGCCGTGCCCTTTGCCATCGAGCCCGCCGACGTAATCCTGCTGACCAGTACCTACCAGCAGATCATTGAGGAGTGCTACGGGGGCAAGCCCGACCGCTTTGACCTGATTGCCACGTATCTGCAGGCTCTGCTGTTTCAGGTGCGGCGCCTGTACGATAAGGCTACTGCCGGCGACGAACCGGCCCATACGGCGGCGGGCTCCGCCGACGAGGCTTGGTGGGCC
>NZ_JZIR02000230.1:0-2584 GCF_000961955.2 Hymenobacter sp. AT01-02 | reverse complement strand
TTGCCCGGCCTGGCCGACTCCTGCTTGCGGGCATCGCGGCAGGCGTGGGACTGGGCGCAGGTTCACCCGGCCGTGCTCTACCGGCAAAACGAGATGAACAAGCAGTTTCAGCCGGCCATCGTGACGGCGCCTACGACGACAACTCCATGCAGGACGAGTTTATCTGGGCGGCTACCGAGCTGTACATCACCACCAAGGACGACCGCTACTACACGGCCGTGCCGCTGTTTCCGGATGAGCAGGTGCCTGCCCCCGCCTGGAATCAAGTGCGGGCGCTGGCTTACTACTCGTTGGCGCGCAGCAAGGCTGTCCTCACGCCCACTGCCCGCCAAGAGGTGCCCAAGCTGGAAGCCCGCCTGATTGCCGCCGCCGATGCCCTACAGCAGAACTACACGGCCCAGGCCTACCAAACGGTGATGGGCAAACGGGCCGCCGACTATACCTGGGGCGGGAGTGCCACAGCAGCCAACCAGGGAATTTTGCTTATTCAAGCCTACCGCCTCACCAGCAAGCCGCAATATTTGCAGGCGGCGCTTTCTAACCTAGACTACCTGCTGGGCCGCAATGCCACTGGCTATTCCTTCCTCACGGGTAGCGGCACCAAGTCGCCGCAGCACCCGCACCACCGGCCCTCGGAGGCCGATGGCATAGCCGCGCCAGTACCCGGTTTGCTGGTAGGCGGCCCCAACCCCGGTCGCCAGGACAGCTGCGCCTACCCTTCCGACGCTGCCCGCCCTAGCCTACTCCGACAACGTGTGCTCCTACGCCTCCAACGAAATTGCCATCAACTGGAATGCACCCCTAGTATATCTGGCAGCGGCGCTGGAAGCACTCCAAACCAAGCTAAAGTAGCTCCGACATCAGGGAAGATTTGTGAAGGGTATATAGGGTAGCGACACAACGTATTGTGTTGCTACTCCATATACAAACTTGAACCTGTTCCAGAAAGTCGAGACGTTGCAGCACGACGGTCAAGCTGACTAGGTAGCTACAGGATGGCGGGACGGGCAGGCGCTTTTTCGGTTTTCAGCTTTAGCGTGGCCATTTTCAGACCCTTTGCCGTGGCGGTGAGGGTGATGGTGCCGGATTCTTTTGTTGTCTGAACCAGCACCTGGGCTAGGCCGTTGAACGTCTTCCGCTGCCAGGGCGCCGCCGGATAAACACCTGAATGGTGCCGAAATTAGTGTTCACCACATCCCAGTCATGTTCTTTGGTCAGGGGCGTTGCCACTATCTCGATGGTATTCTGACCCGGCTTGAGCAGAGTTGGCGCCAGACGAAACACGTTTCCTTCCGGGCTCTGCTTCAGGTCTTTGGCTATTTCCTGCCCATTGATAAAAAGGTGCTGCTCCCGGCCAATGCTGTTGTAGAACAACGTGACCTGGGCGTGGCAACCTCAGCGGGTAACTCAAAGGTGCCCCGGTGACGGTAGGCGGGCGCCAGATTTTTGTAGTCGCGCTGCACGAAGGCGGGCTGCCAGGTAGCAGATTGGTACTGCGCCTGCGCCGCTACGCCCGCCGCCAAGCTAGCCACGGGTGCTTCCTCCACTTCCTGGATAGCCACCATCTGACTGGTTTCCACGAACTTATCCTTTTCCCGCGACGTAGGGTTGCCGTTGCCAACACCGATAATTCTGCCGGGGCCGTTGATGGAAAAGGTGATGTCCTCGTTGGCGGTTGGTACGGTCAGGTTGCGGCGGTCGGTTACGGCCACGGTTACCACTGCTAGGTCCTCGCCGTCGGCTTGGAGCGCGGTTTTGTGCGGAGTGAGCTGAATGGCGGCGGCCTGGTCCGTAGTTCTGACCACCTCCGTCAGCGTCTTCCGGCCGTTTTTGTAGCCGCGGGCTTCCAGCGTGCCCGGTGCGTAGTTGACTTGCCAGGCCACGTGAGAATTCAGCGGCACGGCTTTCCTACCAAGGCTTTTCTTGTTCAGGAACAGTTCTACTTCATCGCAGTTGGTGTAGGCCCACACGTTTATGGGCTGGCCCTGGCGGGCGGGCCAATTCCAGTGCGGCAGTAAGTGCAGGGTAGGCTGCTGGCTCCACCACGAGCGGAGGTAGTACACATTGTCCTTGGGAAAGCCGCACAAGTCCATCATCCCGAAGTACGACGTAACCGAGGGCCACTGGTAGGGCGTGGCTTCCCCACGGTAGTCGAAGCCCGTCCAGATAAACAGACCGGCCAAGTAGGGCCGCTCGGCGTAGAAGCGCCACCCTTCCTCAATGCTGTAGAACGAAGGCCGGGGCTTTTGGTCGTAGGCGGCCTGGTAGTGCAGCCGCGGGTCGGTCACGTACACGCCGCGGGTGGCAAACGTGGAGCCTTCCTCCGTGCCCATGCCGGGCTGGTTGGGAAACTGCCGGTGGTGGGCGTCGATATCGCCGTTGCCTAGGTAGTTGTAGCCCATTACTTCCAGTACATCCGAAATGCCGCTCCGGAAGCCCCGCTGATGCCAGCCGTGCAGAGTCGTGTCGAGTCGAGGCTGTGCGCGTAGGCCTGCATGGTGGTGGCAATGCGCGCGCCCGTCGCACTGTTTTCAATGCCCCATTCCTCGTTGCCAATCGACCAACTGATGATACTCGGTGTTAG
>NZ_JZIR02000023.1:0-41764 GCF_000961955.2 Hymenobacter sp. AT01-02 | reverse complement strand
GGACCGTAGCTACGGTCCGGCTCTTTTGTAATGGTGCAGCCAGGGTTAGCGAGCTGCTATAGCCTAGCAGCAGTTTACAGCTTTTCGTAGCGTGAAAGCGTGCGGGCTAGCCCAGTATCTCGCCCACCTTCGTGTACCGAATATCGGGGTAGCGAGCGTTGTCTAGGCGGTCTAACTTCGCCACGCCGCTAAGCATGTTGTGCAAGTACTGCATGCCCTGCCAAGGCGGAAATATCTCGTTGGGGGCGGGCATTAGGGTGCGCGTCACCTTTATCATGGTCGCAAGGGTGCCCAAGCTGCCCGCCCGAAAGAGCTTGAAAGGATGCCCCAGAGCAGCGCTGGCAATTGCTTGCAGTTCACGAATACTGGCTACCTCACCAGCTACGCGCAGGTAGCGGGGCGTGGTAGGATCGAGGGCCGCGGCGGCCGTGAAGTTGGCCGTATCCACCATCGTTGTAAAATCCAGGGGCTGATCGGCGTCGCCCCAATACACTACCCGGTGCGGGCCTGGCAGGATAACCGGGGCTTGGCCTTTCAGCAGATCCATGAACATGCCGTTGAGAATGGAGGTGGCCTGAATAGGGGCCTGATCGAGCCGCTGCTGAAACTCTCGGCGCAGGTCGAAATTGCGGTTGGAGCCCTCGGGCAGCTTCGTGAAGTCGGCAGAATAATCGGAAGGAATGAAGCGCGGTACGCCGGCTGCTACGGCCGCATCAAGCAGCCGCGTTTGCGTATCCACAATAGTATCGCGCAGCCCCGATAGGCCGATACAACGCAAGCGGCTCCGGTGCAGGCTTGGGTTAGGTCAGGGAGGCTGTTGTAGTCTACAGCTACTACTTCCGCACCTTGCACGCGTAAGGATTCAGCTTCGGCCTTATGGATGGATGCGGGGCGGATGAGCGCCCGTACGGTGGCACCCCGCTGGCGTAGGTGGTGGGCAATGAGCAGGCCAAGGGCCCCGGTGGCGCCGGCCAGCACAACGGTAGCGGGCGCAGCAGAAGAAGATTGATCAGGCATATGCAAAGACAGTGAAGGCAGGCGAATGATACTGGCGGTTGAGCAGGCCGCTTCCGTACTAGAGAAAGGGTAGCGTGCCTGCGGGCCGCTAGTAATACCGTAATAGCCCCTTGGTAGTTGTGCCGCCGAGCTTAGTAGTCAAGCTAGAGGGGGGAGAAATCGGTAGGGAAAGTCAGTCTGTATAGAGGTGCTTTACAGCGTTGCTGTGGTGAGGGCCATACCCACCCAAGGTTCCGCTTGAGTGGGTGCCGCACCAGAACTAGCAAAACAATCGGGTTGCCGCCCGGGTAACTATCCATACATCAATCTTTACGCCGCTCCTCGCCGGGCTGCGTGGGTGACAGTGCTCCTGGCGCTGCACCCAGATACTAGCTAACCTTACTGCATGGACGTAACTAAAAGCCACCGCTCCACCAAGCCCTACATTATAGCCTGGGTGTTTTCCCTGATTTTCTATTTTCTGGAGTACGCCGTGCGCTCGGGGCCAGCGGTGATGATATCGGAGCTGGCTGGCGTGTTTGGGGTTAGCAATGTGGAGGTAGGCACTATTCTCGGTACGTATTACTACACGTATTCCTTGGCGGGGCTGGTAGCCGGCATTGCCCTAGACCGGACGGGAGCCAAATACGCCTTACCAACGGGGGTGGCAATTGTGGCTCTGGGGTGTTTGCTGTTTGCGGTGCCCGGCACGGTAGCCGGCAATAGTGGGCGCTTGCTACAAGGAGCGGGCTCGGCATTTGCCTTCACCGGCTCGGTGTACTTGGCCTCGCGCGGGTTTCAAGCTCGGTCTTTGGCTACGGCCATTGGCGCTACGCAGTGCTTGGGCATGCTGGGGGGCGCCCTGGGCCAGTCACTGGCGGGTCCGCTAATTCACGGAGGCTTCGCTGTTCGCACCTACTGGTTAGTGATGGGCCTTGCCAACCTTGCTACGGGGCTGGCCTTGTATTTCATCACGCCAAATGATGCGCCCACCCAAGCCCAGCCAGCAGCGCCCAGCACGGGGCTGCTGCAGCCCTATAAGATTGTATTTAGCAATTCACAGTCTTACCTGTGCGGTCTGATTGCGGGTCTGCTGTTTGCTCCTACTACCATCTTCGCCATGAACTGGGGCGTAGCGTCCTTGCAGCAAGATCAGAAAATGAGCTTCGAGGCAGCGGCCTGGGCGTGCTCCATGGTGCCCCTGGGTTGGGTAGTTGGCTGCCCGCTGCTAGGGTGGGCTGCCGACCGGTTGGGCCGCCGTAAGCCAGTCCTGTTTGCCGGGGCCGCTGGCATGATTCTCATGGGCTTACAGGAGCTGTACTTGCCCAATGTCATGCCCCTGTACGTCAGTCTTTTCCTCTTTGGCGTGGCTTCCGGAGCGGCCATGATTCCGTATTCCATCATCAAAGAAGCTAATCCTGACCATGTGAAAGGTAGTGCCACCGGAGCTATGAACTTTCTCACCTTTGGCGTGACGGCCGTACTCGGCCCCCTGTTTGCGCGGTTGTACGGGCAAACCCTCGGAAGCGCCACCGACCCAGTTGCTCACTTTCACACCGGTGGCTTCTTCTGGGTTGGTACTACCAGCTTGGCTCTCTTGGCGGGGCTGCTGTTGCGCGAAACCGGAACGGGCCGGAAAGAAGCCCTTGCTGGCAGCCACTAAAACACCCGTCCCGATGGGGCGCCATGACCACTTCTGCTGCCTAGCATAGTGGTCGGCAAATCAGCCGGGAGAATTTAGCGAGGGTCGGCAAGTTGCAGGGCGTTGGTCCATTCTAGCTCGGTTTTGGGCGAGGCACTTTTAAGCGCGCTAGCCAAATCTGGGGCCGCTGCTAGTATGCTCTTACTGGTTAGCTTAACGGGAACAAGTTGAGCGTTGGGCCGCCGCAGAAAGTATTCACTTTTGTCCTCCAGTTCGGCGCCCTTGCTTTCCACGCCGTAGCCCGTGTGGGCCGGGGCTTTGCGCACGTGCACAACGTAGTGCTTTAGCAGCTCATAGCGCCCGGTGTGTAATACTTCCACAAAGTCGCTGCTCTGATTCGGGAGAGGTGCTTCCGTGAACCGCCGAAAGGTCCGCTGCCGGGCAGGCATGCCACCCGCCGCCGGCACCTGCAAGGTAAAACGGGTCACGTACCGGTCATCGAGCTGTAGCGAGTCAGTAGTGCCGTGTTTGCGCATCAGAATGCGGTGGTTGAACACGTCATACTTGAGCGGTACCACCGCCAGGGGCGTGTTATTCTTGGTAGTCAGCTGCCCGGGCAGCCAGCGTGCATCCACATAAGGGTTGCCCACTACGCCATCGTTGCGGCCTAAATACAGCGGGGCAGGAGCACCGGTAGCCAAGGCATCCAGGTTGGATTGGCCGGCCGCGCCGGACTGCTCGGGGCTGGCCTGCTGCGCTTGGGCAAGTTGGGCAGTAGCCACCAGTACGGGCAGGAGTAGGGCAGAAAGACGCATAACTGACACAAAAATTAGCGACACAATTAGGAGTAGCGTGAGGCCCCAAGATAACGGGAATTTCTACTGTATAATACCCGCCCGCGAGCAGAACACGGCTGTATACTACTCCTTGCTTATCAGAAGCTGACCGGGAAGCTGGCGTCAACTCGCGCGGAGGTTTGAAGCCGGCAACCGTCGTTAAAAGACGGAAGATGAGCCCGCCCAGCCACCATTCTTGGAGTGCTACCCACGGGCAAGTAGCTGCGTTGCGTGCTGGCGTGCCCGCCTCTCGCCACTGCTCGTATAGGGAAGTAAGCGCCACTATTCCCTGCCCCGCCCAATGAACCAAGACACCACCTCCGACTTTCCTGCCGGTGCCTTCCGCCGCCAAGACGAAACTCCGGACGCAAACTTCTACCACTTTCCGCGCTTCGTCACGCACATAGACGATGCCGCCATTGAGGCCGTTACGCAGCTATACCGGGAGTACTTTCCGGCAGGTAGCACTCTGCTAGACCTGATGAGCAGCTGGATTAGCCACCTGCCGGCGGAAGTGGCCTACCATCGGGTGGTAGGCCTGGGCATGAACGACGCGGAGCTGCGTGCTAATCCTCGGCTGACGAGCTACGTAGTGCAGGACCTCAATCAGCGGCCCACCTTGCCATTTGCCGACGCCGAGTTTGCGGGCGCCGCTATTTGCGTTTCTATCGACTACCTGACTCAGCCCGTAGCGGTACTGCGCGAGTTAAGCCGGGTGCTGAAGCCTGGGGCGCCCTTGGTTATTACCTTTTCCAATCGGTGCTTCCCAAGCAAGGCTATTGCCGCCTGGCATGCCCTGGACAGCCGCGGCCACCTAGCGCTGGTGCAACGCTTTTTGGAAGCCGCCGGGGGCTGGCACGCCATCCAACTCCTCGACCGTAGCCCCCAACCCGCTGGAGTATCCGACCCCTTATTTGCCGTCGTTGCCCGGGCTGGTTCTGCGCTAGCAGGAGAGTAGCACAAGAGAAAAACGGAAGGACCCGTTGCTATCATTCGCCAGGATGATTGTGCGCGCTAAAATTTCTTCGATTTGCTCTGCCGTTGGCGTATTTTCTTGCCTACCTATCAGTCTCTATCCACCTGCTCCATGCAATCTGCCAGTACCGTTTTTGTAGTTCGTCCCGCCCGCTTCGGCTTCAACGCCGAAACGGCACCCTCTAACTCTTTTCAGCAATCGGTGAGCGGGTTGAGCATGGAGGACCTGCAAAGCCAGGTGGCGGCCGAGTTTGACGGAGTCGTGTTGACGCTACGGAGCAAGGGGGTGCAGGTCCTCGTGTTCGATGACACGCCCGAGCCTCCAAAGCCCGACGCCGTGTTTCCCAACAACTGGCTGACCCTGCATGCGGATGGCACTGCGCTGCTCTACCCCATGTGTGCTCCCAACCGCCGCCCCGAGCGTCGCTCGGATATTGTAGCTGCACTGGGCGCGCAGTTTCATATTCGCCAGGTACACGATGTATCGGCGTACGAAACTCAGGGCCGCTTTCTGGAGGGTACGGGTAGTATCATCTTCGACCATGAACATCGGATTGCCTACGCGTGCTTGTCGGTGCGCACTGACGCGGAGCTGCTGCTGCAAGTAACGGCTCGCCTTGGTTTTCAGGCAGTCACCTTCCACGCCGAGGACACCCACGGGCAGGCCATCTACCACACCAACGTAATGATGTGCATTGGGACGCGTTTCGCCGTGATATGCCTGGAAAGCATTCCTGATGCGCAAGAGCGCGCTACCGTAACGGCTTCTCTGGCTAGCACTGGGCACGAGCTAGTGGCCATTACGCTGGCCCAAGCGGCTTGCTTTGCGGGCAATATGCTTACGCTGCAGCCCGCCGGTGATGGGCCGGAACTGTTGGCGCTGTCGCAGCGTGCGTACGATGCGCTGACGCCCCAGCAGTGTGCAATCTTGGCCCGCTACTGCGAGCTGGTTCCGCTGGCTATTCCTACCATTGAAACTATTGGCGGGGGGAGTGTGCGCTGCATGCTGGCCGAAGTCTTTTTGCCCCGAAAGAACTGATTGTGAACTGCCGAGTCAAGTAGTGAAAAATTCTTTTGAATTATTAGTATGTTGCTCATAATCAGAGAGAATAAACTGCTACATTCTCGTGTTTTATGGGTTTTACGGGAGCTATCCTGGGGGCTGTAGTGTTATAACTAGCTATGACCCAAACCCAGCTGTTTCCCTCGCTCGATATTCTTGCCCCAACCCCCGAAGTGCGTCAGCACAGCGCCAAAGTGTGGCTGCCGAAGCGCGTAGTATTCACGCCCGATGCCCTAAACCAGCCCTTCGGACAGCAAATCCTGGAGCGCGTTACCCGCCACGGGCTGGAAGTAGAACTGCTGAAAAGCAACCGTCTAACCGGCGTGCGTGGTGAAGACCCGCGTGAAACATACCGCCGGGCCAAAAGCACCCTGGCCGTGGTGTGCGCTCCGCCTAGCGCCTTACGCTTGCAGCCCACTCCACCCTCCGCCGACTGGCAAATGAACTTAGCCGAGGGCTGCCCGGCCCACTGCCAGTACTGTTACTTGGCGGGTAGCTTGGCGGGGCCGCCGGTGGTTAAGGTGTTTGCCAATCTGCCTCAGCTGTTGCAGAACACGGCCACGTACGAGCAGCCGGGCCGTGTCACGAGTTTTGAGGTAAGCTGCTACACCGATGTACTCGGCATTGAGCACCTGACGGGCAGCTTGGCGGAGTGCATTCGCTACTACGGGCAGCGCGAAGGTGCCCGGTTGCGCTTCGTGAGCAAGTACGACCATGTTGACTCGCTGCTGGCGGTGCCGCACAATGGGCACACCCGTGCCCGTTTCAGCCTGAATGCCGAACCGGCCGTGCGCAAGCTAGAAGGTGGTACGGCGTCCGTGGAGGCTCGTTTGCAGGCATTGCGCCAGATGGCGTTGCCGCGGGAGCAGGGTGGGGGCGGCTACCCGGTGGGGGTGGTGCTGGCGCCTATCATGCCCATCCCTAACTGGGAGCAGGAGTATCGGTCGCTGCTGGACAGGCTGCACGCTACCCTCGACTTCCCCTGCGACCTGACGGCTGAGTGCATTACCCACCGCTTTACGCCCGGCTCTAAGGACGTCTTGCTGCAGTGGTACCCCAATACCTCCCTGGACTTGGAGGAAGCTACCCGCGCCGTGAAGCGGAATAAGTTCGGGGGAACTAAGTACGTGTACCAGCCCACGGATATGCGTCAGCTGAAAGAGTTCTTTTACCATGAGTGGCAGCAGCGCTTTCCCAACGCTCCGCTGCTGTACTGGACCTAGTAAAGCCCGGCTGACCACAGACTAGGTTAGTATCAACAACGCAAAAGCCCCTAGTATTACTAGGGCTTTTGCGTTATCACCTTGTTCTGAAACCCAGCTAAGCAGCCGGTGAAGCTTCTTTGAGACCCAGCACCGAACTGGTGCGGCTGCGAAGCTCCGCTACCATTTGCGGATTGGCATTCAAATCTAGCCCAAAGGAAGGTATCATCTCGCGCATCTTGGCTTGCCACTCGGGCGTAGCAGCCTGAGCTGGGAAGCAGCGCTGCACCAGCCCAACCATAATGCTCACAGCCGTGGACGCACCGGGCGAAGCACCTAGCAGCGCGGCAATAGAGCCATCGGCGGCGGCTACTACCTCGGTACCAAATTCCAGCACCCCGCCTTGCTTTTCATCCTTCTTGATAACCTGCACCCGCTGACCTGCAATTTCCAGCTGCCAGTCCTCGGCGCGTGCTTCTGGTAGATACTCGCGCAAGGCCTCCAGCCGGTCTTGCGGCGACTGGCGCACCTGGTTGATAAGGTACTTCGTGAGGGGAATATTCTTTAGGCCCGCAATAATCATGGGGCGCATGTTGCTCAGCTTCACCGACAGGGGCAGATCCAGGTAGGAGCCCTGCTTCAGGAACTTAGTGCTGAAGCCCGCATACGGACCAAACAGCAATTCCTGCTTGCCATTGATAACGCGCGTGTCGAGGTGAGGCACCGACATGGGCGGAGAGCCCACCGCGGCTTTGCCGTACACCTTAGCGTGGTGACGCGCAATTACCTCGGGATTCACACACTTCAGCCACTGCCCACTCACGGGGAAGCCGCCAAAACCCTGGCCCTCTGGAATGCCTGACTTAATTAGGAGAGGTAACGAACCCCCTCCGGCGCCAATGAATACGAAGGGCGCACGGATTTTTACCGCCGCACCAGTAGATAGGTCTTTTGCCTTAAGACGCCACCGGCTGTCTTCCTTGCGGCTGATCTTCTCTACGTCGTGGTGGAAGTAGAACGATACGCCGGGCTTTTCCTGCAGCAGCGTAAACATGCCGCGCGTTAGGGAGCCGAAGTTTACGTCGGTGCCCAGATCCATGCGGGTAGCGGCCACGGGTTGGTTGGGGTCGCGCCCATCCATTACCAAGGGCATCCACTGCTCCATCTGGTCCCGGTCTTCGGTGTACTCCATGCCCTTGAACAAGGGCGATTGGGTGAGGGCAGCGTGACGCTTGCGCAGAAAGTTTACGTTCTTATCGCCCCACACAAAGCTCAGGTGCGGAATATGATTGATGAAGCGGCTAAGCTCCTTCACTTCGTATTTCTCCGCCAGAAACGACCAGAACTGCTTTGACTGCTCGAACTGCTCGGCAATCTTGATGGCCTTGCTGGTGTCAATGCTGCCGTCGGGCTTTTCAGGCGTATAATTTAGCTCGCAGAAGGCGGAATGGCCCGTGCCTGCATTATTCCAGGCATCGGAGCTTTCGGCGGCGGCCACATCGAGACGTTCGAAAATGGCAATGGTGAGGTCGGGTTGCAACTCCTTGAGCATCATGCCCAGTGTCGCACTCATAATGCCGGCGCCAATCAGCACAACATCAGCGGAAAGGCCAGCAGCAGGTTCGGTCGTACTCATGCGTAATCAGGAAAAGGACTAACGAAGTACGGTGAAAGTTGGAAAAGGTGGCTTCTGTTTCGGTAGGGAACCCAAAAAAAATTAGCCGCCGACTTCGTGTAAGAAATGCGTACGTGAGGATTATAACAGCTTGTTTTGCGCAATATACGGCCTGCGCTATATCATTTCTATGGTAGAAACCACGGCCCTGTGATGTCGGCCCGCACAGGCAGCACGTACCAACAATGGGGCGGCTTGCCTCGGTTCCATGCTAGCTACCATAGTACCAGGAAGTTTTGCCAGTAGGCTACCCTAAGTAGGCGGACGTAAGATAGTATCTGCTAGCAGGTGCTATCGGCGGTAGCTGCGCCGGCCAAGCCGCATAGCTAACCAAATGGGCGCGTGGGGAGTTACTACGTGCTGAAACTTCATCTACTATCCCCTCATCCTATGAATCTGGCAGAAAACACGGTATTGATTACGGGCGGGGCGTCCGGTATTGGGCTGGCGCTAGCCGAGCGGTTTCAGCGGGCCGGAAGCACCGTCATCGTGTGTGGCCGCCGGGAAGATAAGCTTCTGGAAGCCCAGCAGCACCTACCCGGCCTGCACACCCGGGTGTGCGACGTGGCGGTGGCAGCCGAGCGCGTGGCGCTACTTGAGTGGGTGCAGCAGGCTTTCCCTCGCTTAAATGTGCTGGTAAACAACGCTGGGGTGCAGCGCCGCATTCAGCTTGCCGACGACGAGGCCTGGGAAGTGCGCCGCCAAGAGCTGCTCATCAACGTGGAGGCGCCCATTCATTTAGCTACGTTGTTTATTCCGCATCTGCGGGAGCAACCAAACCCCGCAATTATCAATGTCACGTCGGGTTTGGCGTTTGCGCCCATGGCGCTGGCTCCCATTTATAGCGCCACGAAGGCTGCATTGCATTCCTTCACTATTTCCCTGCGTCATCAGCTGGCCGCTACTCCCATTCAGGTGCTGGAAATAGTGCCCCCCGCCGTGAATACCGACCTGGGCGGCGCTGGCCTCCACACGTGGGGAGTGCCCGTAAACGACTTTGCCAACTCCGTAATGGCGCGCCTGGCCGCCGGCGAGCAGGAGGTAGGCTACGGCACCTCCGAAGAAATTCGCCGTGCTTCCCGGGAACAGATTGACGCCCGCGTTGCGGCCATGAACAACCGGTAAGTGCAATACCCTCCTCAGGGTAGAAAAAAAGCGAGGGAATGGCGAAGGCACTTGCGCCTTCGCCATTCCCTCGCTTTTTAAATGCTAGCTACTACGGCTTCTTATCCAGCCATATCCACGGTAGGGTCCAGGGTGAAGGGTTGGTCGGTGGGTTCTACTACGGAGCGGGTTTTGGGCAAGCTAGTAGGGTGCTGCTGCTGAATGAACTTGATCAACTGCTCGCGCACGGCGCAGCGCAAATCGAAAGCTTGGCTGGAGTTGGCAGCACTCATCAGGCAGCGTAGCTCTAAGGTACGTTCCTTGGAATCAGTAACCTGTAGCAAGCACACGCGCCGGTCCCAAAGCGGGTGGCTTGCTACCACGCGCTGAAGCTCCGCCCGCACGGCATCAACAGGATGGTATAATCGGTGTACAAAAACACGGTGCCTAGCAGTTGAGATGTAGAGCGCGTCCAGTTCTGAAAGGGCTTCTCTATGAAGTAATTGAGCGGGAGTACCAGTCGACGCTCATCCCAAATGCGCAGTACTACATACGTGAAAGTAATTTCCTCAACCCGTCCCCATTCGCCCTCTACCACCAGCACGTCATCCAGCCGAATGGGTTGAGTAAAGGCAATCTGAAAGCCCGCCAGCAAGTTGCTGAGGGAGCGTTGAGCCGCGAAGCCGATAATTACGCTGGCAATACCGGCTGAAGTGAGCAAGCCAGTACCAATTTTGCGAACCGTAGCAAAGCTCATCAGAACCAAGGCAGTAGCCACAAAGATGATAAGCGTAACGGCCAGCTTCTTGACAAATTGCAGCTGCGTGAACAGCTTCCGCACCCGAAAATTATCATCCTGGTCGAGGCGGTAGTGCTCTTCCACTAGGTCCTGGGCTACGTCTACCGTCTTCACGAGGCCCCAGGCAAAGGTGGCAATCAGGGCGGTTTCTACCAGGCGCCGCACTACCTCGAAGGGGCGGTCCTCCAGGGGCGTAAGCGGGAGCATGAACGACAGCGCCAAGACGGGAAAAAACCAGGCACTCGGGCTGTTCAAGTGGCGCGCAACGGACTGGGTGAGCAGGGTTTGTTCGCGCCGGTTGTAGGCATTGAGTAAGGCAAAAATGATGACTTTCACTAGCCAGCCCCCAAATAAGCTAGCGGCAATGATGCCTGCCGTTTGCAGAAGAAAGCGTAGGTGGTCGGTAAGGTCAGGAAAATGGTCCATGCGGTAAGGTCAGGCGCAGGCAGTAGAGGATTCAGCCAGATGTACCCCGAACGGTACGCAAAGGTTGAACGAAACCGAGCAAATGGGCTGTTGAGCTTGATGCTGGCACACCAACCTAGCGTATTATTTCCACGTAACATGGGTTAGATGATGAGCTTGTATCAGATTACCTATACCAGCGTAGCAACTCAGCAGCTAAGTGAAGCCCAGCTGGCTGCGCTGCTCGAACAGGCTCGCTCCAAGAACGAAGCCCAACGCATTTCGGGCCTCCTGTTGTACAGCCAGCAGCGCATTATTCAGGTGCTGGAGGGAGAAGAAACGGCGGTGCGAACTATCTACGAAGTCATCCAGCAGGATCCCCGCCATACTCAGGTAGAAACCCTCATGGCAGGGCCAGTTGCCCGGCGCTCCTTTCCCGACTGGAGCATGGGATTTGCCTCCGTTAGCCCCCAAGATTTTGCGCCTCTAGTGGGCTACATCAACCCACAACGGCGGCACTTTCTGCTGCCTCGTGCCCACAACACCAGCCCTGAACTGCTGCAATTGCTAGAAGATTTTGTGGCCTCCCAGCCGACAAGCCACTAGCCATCTGCGGAAGTAAATTGTGCTACCGCAACTCTGTGCT
This sequence comes from Hymenobacter sp. AT01-02, assembly GCF_000961955.2. Taxonomy (NCBI): domain Bacteria; kingdom Pseudomonadati; phylum Bacteroidota; class Cytophagia; order Cytophagales; family Hymenobacteraceae; genus Hymenobacter; species Hymenobacter sp. AT01-02. Next base: position 30,421 of record NZ_JZIR02000023.1, on the reverse strand, counting down.
AGTAAGCACTTTGCCGCCGCGACTGCGTAAGTCGGCGCGCGCTTGCTGGTAGCCTTCTGCCGAAATAGCACGGGTGGCGTCTTCCAGAAAGAAAACCTCAAATTGCTGCTCTAGGGCATCCTTGGCGGAAAAGTACACGCAAAAATCGGCGGCTAAGCCAGCTAGGTATACCTGCGTTACGCCGCGCCCGCGCAGGTAGTCCGCCAGCCCAGTAGCTTTCCGGTGCCCATTATCGAAGAATCCGCTGTAGGAGTCTATTTCGGGCGTAGTGCCTTTGCGAAAAATGGCCTCAATCCGGTTTTGGTCGAGGTCAGACGAAAACTCGGCACCTCGGGTACCCTGCACGCAGTGGTCAGGCCACAGGGTTTGGGGCAAGCCGTGCAAGTCAATCTGGTCGAAGGCATGATGGCCTGGGTGCTGGCTCGCGAAGCTTTTATGGCCAGCCGGGTGCCAGTCTTGCGTAGCTACTACCAGCTCAAACTGCGGCTGCAAATGGTTCACCAACGGTATAACCTCGTTGCCACCGGCTACGGCTAGCGAGCCGCCCGGCAGAAAATCATATTGAATATCAACTAGCAGAAGAGTGCGCATGGGTTGGCATGAGTGATAAAAAACACGTGGTAAGCAAACCCGGTTGTTGCTTCGCAAGACCGGACAGCTGCAACGTACGATGGTTTGCAAAATAGGACAATGGATTCCCACGGAAAGAATTTATACTCGCCACGTGAAATACCATTTTTGCCTTCGCTAACGTACTTAGTTCATCTTATTTAGTTTATGTATCATATTATTTATCAGAGTATTGAGAGTATTAATTTGTCGGAGGAGGATTTGTGTATAATGCTAGAGCAAGCCCGAACTAAAAACCGCCAGTGCGGTATAACCGGTCTGCTGTTGTATAGTGAAGGACAATTTCTGCAAGTTATTGAGGGGGAGGAAGCCACAGTACGGTCCTTGTACGAAGTAATAGAGCAGGACTCGCGCCACGCCTATGTGCAAAAGCTGGCCGATGGTCCTATCCCGCGGCGGTATTTTGCCTCCTGGGCCATGGGTTTTGCTGCCACTGGGCCGGTAGCGCTTACCCAGGTGGCTGGCTACTTGAACACCCAAACGTCGGGTGAGCTGCTAACCCGCACCATGGGGTGCGATGATGAGTTGGCTAGCTTGCTGCATTCCTTTGCGAAGGATGCCAGGGAACAGGTATACTAGGTAGGGTCCTCCACGGGAGTTGTTGCGCATTTGCCTCGCATTCCTGCCTACCTTGCGCCCTGCTGACAACCTTTTGGGGCTGGATAGCATCACTGGTTTGCTATGAGTACAATGCGCGTTTCGTTTTTCTTGCTGCTTCCGGGGGCTTTGCTGTGGGGTGCTACCACCGTTCGGGCCCAACAAGCTCTTCCTCGTCTTATTCCGGGCACCCACGTGGTGCTGGTGCCACCCGCCGGATTTAATCCTGCCCCCGGGCTGACGGGAGTGCGCAAGGGCGATGCTGCCATTCAGGTATTTGACTTGGTGGGCGGCAACTACTACAAAAACGCGGCCTCCTTTAGCAAGGCTCGGTTTGAAGCTCGCGGCACGAAGGTGCTAGACTACCAGGAGCTGACGGTGCAGGGCTACCCCGCCCGCCTGGCCCGTGTGCAAACCACTCCCACGCAGGAGTCGGCCCAGCTTATGTTTGGCGACTCCACGTTTGCCGTGCAGCTAGTAGGGATTTACCCCGCCGCCGATGCGGCCACGGGCACGGCCGTCCGGGAGGCACTCCTGACGGCCGCCTACCAGAAAAATCTGGCTTCTGACCCATTTGCGCGCGCCGTATTTGCCTTCGACGAGAAAAAGTCGAGCCTGGCCTTTGCCAAAGCGAGCGGCAACCTCTACGTGTATGCCCCCGGTGGCCAGCGCAAGGACGACTACGGTATGGAGCCCTTGCTCACCGTTACACCCTTGCCCTACAACCCCTCCCTTACGGCCGCTTCCATCAGCAACGAGCTGCTGCGTGGGCTAGATCGGTTCGGCTTCACGGGCTTCACGCCTCGCAAAATGTCATCTGCCAAGGTGAACGACTTGCTGACCTACGAAACAGAAGGTTTCGGCCAAATGCAGGGACAGCGGGTGCTTCTCTACCAGCAAGTCACCATCATCGGCAATACGGCGGTAGCATGCAGGGCTTAGCCCGCCAAGAGTATGAAGCTGCTCTCACCCAGTTCAAAGCCCTAACGCATACCATTACTGCGCGCAAGAAATAAGCGACCGGGAACATCTGCAGCTCATTGTTTTCGCCGGAATTCAAGCCACCGGCAAGTCTGCTTTCTATCAGCAGCAGTTCTTCCACTCGCCCGTGCGCAACCGGGAGCGGCACTTCCTGTCCCTGTGCCTAGATACCCAAATGCGCTGCGTTATCGACAGTACAAACCCCACTGCTGTTGAGCGAGCCCGATACATTGAGCCGGCCTAGGCGGCGGGTTTCCAAATTGTGGGTTACTTCTTTCAATCGGTGGCGGCGGAGGCGCCGGTACGGAACCAGCAGCCCGCCAAGTACCCGAGGTGGGCATTCTGGCCACGCTACGCGACCAGTTGGAAGTACCTCGCTACGCCTAGGGCATCAATGAACTGCACTTTGTGCAGGTAATAGGCAACCTAAAATTCAGCATCAGCCCCTGGCAAGATGAAGCTTGCTGACTACGACGCCATATGCGCGTCGTGGTTGCAGCGCTACTTTCTCGGCGGACTACGCCCCGAAGGGGAACTGGTGGAGCTTTTCCCAAGGCCCGCCTTTGTAGGCCCACAGCGTGAGGCCCGTTCCTGTGGCCTGGAAGGGCGCAAACTCTTCGGTAAGTTTTTGGTGGAGGGCGCGGGCCTCGGCCGGGTCTACCTTGTTTTGTACGGTGATGTGAGGCTTAAGCTTCTGCTGGTCCTGGGGGGTAAGCAAGCCAGCCCAGGCGGCTTGCAATTGCTGGTGCAAGCGAGGTAGCTCGGGGTTGTGCAGGTCGTAGGCCACGCCCCGGCCCAGAAAGCGCAGGCCCGTTACCTGAAGAGGCAACTGCGGGGTAGTAGTCGTTACGTGCGTGAGGTGGTCTGCAATGGCAGATGCCTCTGGGCCAGGCAAGTGATGAAATAAGGTTACGTGGGCGCGCAGATAATTCCGCTCCGGCGGGAAGTAGCGCTGGCGCAGGGCATCAAAGTGAGCCTGCGCGGCTTCATCGAGGCTGAGAGTGAGAATAAGCGGAGCAGAAGTAGGCGCAAGCATAGTACGGAGGAAAACTGCCTATACGTAGTTCGCATCTAGCAAGGCGAAGCCCCACGGGAGCACAAAAACAACGAGCGTCGTGTAAGGCCTCATGCCTCTCCACGACGCTCCATTGCGTGAAGCACTACAGCGCCTGAATCTCCGCTACCAGTTCGGCTTCCGTCACGGGGCGTAAGGTGGGCCTGAAGGTATGGCTGGGACCCACGTTGGCAGTTTGCTTGCCGAAGTACAGCTGGTTGTTTTCTCGCCGTAAGACTACTGCCGTAACGGTGCTGCCCAAGGGTATAGCGTTAGAAAAAAACGTCGAGGAATTAGAGAAACTGCGAAAGGCGTAGAGCATACCGTTGAACGTGTTTAGCACTAGCATTACCTGCGTATTGTCGAGGGTTATATCGGTTGCATGCACTTCTACCTCCACGTTGGTGGTAGCCATTCCAATAAATCGGTCACAGTTAATCCAGTTAAGACTAGTACGGTTGGTGTTGTAGAGGTAGCTGTTCAGTGAAACAAAATACTGGGTGTTGCCGGCGGGAGTAGTTTGGGTAACAAGCCGGCTGGTATCTGGCTGACCGGTGGTGGGTGCCAGAGCCCATCCACCTACTTGCTGGCGCACGGCACTATCGGGGAGGGCCGTAAACAGCTCCATGTTGGCCGATGAACTGGTTGCGCCCGGCTTCACAGTCACTAGATTCAGCTTGGTGCCCGCGGCTAACTGTAGGGGTTGGCCATCCTGAGAAAAGCGGATATTAAACATGCCCCCCGATTCTAGCGCCCGCCCATAGGAGACAGTGGGTAGCTGCATGAAGACCATTTCACTCCGCGTGGTCACTTCCTGCACTTCTACCTGAATACTGTTATTCGAAAGAGCGGTGCCATCTACGCGCTGTAGTCCGCTGGGAACGTAAATAGTGGCGCCCTTGGCCGTAGTTAAGATAGTAGTCACCCTGGGCTGCACGGTAAATTTCTGGGTAGGCACGCGGTGCTCCTGCAATACCGCGCTGATGCTATTGGCCACTGGAGAAGCAGGGTCTTCACACACAATAGCATCAGCTTCCTTCTGGCAGCTGCTGAACAGAGGAAAAGCTAAGAATAGGGAGTAAGCGAGGATGCGTTTCATAAAAGCGTTGGGTTAATAAGTAGGTTATCGTTTAAAAGGAAGCTCAACGGAGATGCCCCCCTGGATACCTACGCTCCAAGGACGCCGCGGCGCCTGGCCGTAGGCGGGGTCAGTAATAGAAGTAAAGAAGTACTGTGCTTGGGGCCGAAGCATCAGCCATACTCCCGGCATGGCTTGGTAGCTTACCGAGCTCCCGCCGTAAACGTCAGATTGAGGCGGCCAAGGCCCGTGCTGTCGTTGGGCTGCCACTGTTGCTGTTGGCAATTGCAGGCCGTACCCTCAGTAGTGCGGGCGCTAAAGAGAAGCGCGGGCACTGCCCCCGCCTGCACCCCATAACGCCAGCGGTGGGTGCTGCCTACCTGGTACTGGGCTTCTAAGGGCAGAGTAAACAAGCGGAAGTAGTTGCGGAAGTCTACGGTGCGGGAGCTAGCTGCTGCCGTCAAGCTAGCGGGCTTCTGAATACGCAGGTGCAGGCGTGAGGCAAACCTGGCGTAGCCCAGGCCGCCGCTTACGGAAAAGCGCGGAGTAATTGTCCGCGTCAGGCTGAGTTGGCCCCCGAAGCCCGCGGCAGGCCGCTCTAGCTCTTCCACTTGCTGGGCGCCACTGCCTAAGGTTCGATACGATAGGGTAGGGCCAGCTAGCAACTGCACGCTCCAGTTCTGCTTGGGAAGCTGCTGCGCCTTTCTTTCGGTCGCAACGGCATACGCCAACTGCGGAGCTGATACCTGCGGTACTTGTAGCCGCACCAGCAACAAGGCTAGCCGCTCCTGGCTACCCGGTGCGCTTACGGAGGCTCTCGCTAACCCCAGCCGGTAGTGGCTACTAGGCCTAGTAACAGATAGCACACTGCGTGCTTCCGGCTGAGCTGCTGAGGTAGATAAGGTAGCCGCCGAGTGAGAATTGATGGTAGCAGTAAGAGAAGGCAGGGTGGGCTGCGGTGCTGCATGCTGCCGACCACTCGGGCGAGTTTCCCCACGCTCAGGATGGCTAACAGCTAGTAAAGCCTTGGTGCGGCGCCGCTGGCGGGCAGCTCCCTGGGAAGCTACTAGCGGAGTTGTTCGGGCTGTTTCGTGCGGGGTCAGCTTACCAGCAGGTTTACCGACTGCGGCAACATAGCGGCCCTTCGTGCCCGATGTAGAGGTTGTGTCTACTTTGGGTAGGGTAGGGGCAGGCTGCCCCGCTAGGGTACCCATCTTCCCTTCATGAGAAGAGGAAACTTCTGGTGTAGTAGCTAGTTTCAGCGGGGGGCGTTGGGAGGCGGAAGCACTACCCATACCTACTGTTGCATCGGGTGCAGTAGTCCTGCTACCGTTGGGAGAAATTGTTGTCGCGGGCGATGCTGAATTTGGGGCGGTACCCGCAGTAGGTGCCCCAGTAGCAACAGGCTGGCGGGAAGTAACGCTTGTAGGTTTAGTAGTCGAGACTGGGGTAAGGGAGCCCGTACGCCAGAAAGAAGGGCCAGTAGTGACGTACGCAACGGTGGCTATCAATACAACCAACACCGCAAGCACCGCGCCCCGCCCCCAACGGCGACGCACAGGCACCTGCTCCCGAATGCCGGCCCACACCGATTCGGGCGGCGCACTGCCGTAGTCCTCCAGCTTGCGCCGCAGGTCGTCGTAGAATTGTTCCGATTCGCGTTCAGTCATGGTAGGGAGAAATATTGGCTTGCGCGTGCAGCCGTTCCTCCAAAAGGCGGCGTGCCCGCGAGAGCTGCGACTTGCTGGTGCCCTCCGAAATACCCAGGAGTTCCCCGATTTCGGCGTGCGTATAGCCTTCGACGGCGTAGAGGTTGAGCACTGTGCGGTAGCCCGTTGGCAGAGTATTAATCAGGCGCACCAAGTCGGTTGCGGAAAGCTGGTCGAAGGGAGTGCCATCGGTTTGGTGTAAGTCGTGAGCCTCATCAGTATCTACCTGATGGCCGCGCTGCTGGTGCTGGTGCCACAGGTTGAGAGAGGTAGTCACGGCAATGCGCCGCGCCCATGCTTCAAAAGGTCCCTGACCACGGAATTGGTCAAGGCGGGTAAATATTTTCACGAAGGTGAGTTGCAGTGCGTCTTCGGCCTCTACCCGACTAGGGCAGTAGCGCAGGCACACCCCCATCAGTCGGTACGCTAGGTGGTCGTATAGCGCGCGCTGGGCCGACGGCCGACCCCGGCGGCAGCCATCCAGAATCGCGTCGAGAGAATCAGCCATAGGCAGCTGCAATAGATATAATCAGGATGTCGTACGCTAGCGTTGTGCCCCCATGACCGCCGGACCCGGGCAGGCGTTGCGTGGGAGCTAAGAAATACTTGAGGGCCCTGCTTTCTGCCCGCCGCAAGTAGCGAATAGGGCTGGCTCAGGTAGTGAGATAAGTATTGATAATGAGGTTATCTGGCCTGTTGCGCGCAAAATATCCCAAGCAATATCTAGCTTCGCTGCACCACTTTCAACTCTGGTTGCTTTTCTCTTCTGCCATGTCCCAGCCCATTTACCAGGTAGATGCTTTCTCCAACCGGCCATTTGCCGGTAATCCTGCCGCCGTGTGCCCGCTTGAAAGCTGGCTACCTGCCGAAACCATGCAGGCCATTGCCGCCGAAAATAATCTAGCTGAAACGGCCTTTTTTGTGCCTCTTCAGGGCGCCGAGTACGAAATCAGATGGTTTACGCCCGCCGTGGAAGTAGAGCTTTGTGGGCACGCCACGCTGGCGTCCGCTCACGTGCTCTACCATCACCTCAGCTTCCAGGGGCCGGAAATTGTGTTTCATTCTAAAAGCGGCCCATTGCGCGTAAGCCAAGGCACGGAGGGCCGCCTCACCCTCGACTTCCCGGCCCGGCCTCCGCATCCTATCCACAACCACCCGGAGGGCTTGCTCGATGGTCTGCGCGCTACCCCACTTGCCATTCTGGCTGGGCCCGATTTGGTGTGCCTCTTTGCCACGGAAGCGGAAGTGCGGGCCCTGCACCCAGATATGAGCCACTTAGCCAAAGTAGACTACCGGGCCGTTATTGCTACTGCGCCCGGCCCCGATGGCGTCGACTTTGTATCGCGCTTCTTTGGGCCTCGCGTGGGCGTGCCCGAAGATCCCGTTACGGGGTCGGCTCATACCACCCTGGTACCCTACTGGGCCGAGCGGCTCGGCAAGACCGTTTTGCATGCCCGCCAGGTATCGGCCCGTGGGGGCGACTTATGGTGTGAATTGCGCGGCGACCGGGTGCTGATGAGCGGCCACGCCGTTACGTACCTGCGCGGCGAAATTGAGGTGTAGGTCTTCGGCTGCCACGCACCACTACCTGTCTCTTTATTGGGTACCCGCTCACGGGTTGTTATGCAGGAAGCAGTGCGGCCGGGCAATGGCTTGTGAAGGAGGGCCTAGGGCAGGCGGCGGTACCGTAACTGCTCAAACACGTGTAGCTCCGGCGCCCAGATTGGAAACTCAACCTCTAGTAGTTTGCGGTTCAATCGGATGATGGTTTGGGCGTCGGCCGCCGCGGCATCCTGCGCGGTGGCATAGCTACGCAGCACGCCGTTTTGCACGGAGTAGCGGCCGTGCTCCGTGTAGTAAGGCTGGGCCTCCAGGCGGCGTTGCATAGAGTAGTTGTACGTGCCATCGGCTCGGTATTCTACCTGAACGGTGAGGGTGCCGTTCCTGATGGCATTGTTGGTTTCGCCGGCTGGGCTGTGGTACAGCTTCTCAACTAAGGAGTCGGGTAGGGTGTGTCGGGCTTCATAGGAAATGAGTTCCAGCGCCCAGCGTCCCACTACGTTGTCTTGCGCCCAGGCTGGCAAGGCCGCTGCTACTAGTAAGCAAACAAGAAGTAGATAGCGCATATAAACGAATGAAAACGGTGAAGGTGTACTTTGCATAATGCTATCTATAATTGTGGTAGAGCGGCTAAAAAATTGCTGGCCAGACGGAAAGTGACAGATTGTGAATAGGTAAATGTCCTTTTATCGGGTGCTAAGCCCTTGTTCTTGATTATGCAATATTGTTGCATAAATAACTGTTCGTAAATGCATCAATGTTTCATAATTGATAAAATATAGTTTTCAGTTATTAGCTGCACAACTGGGGTAAAATAAAAAAGCCAACCTCCCAATGGTGTAGTGGAAGGTTGGCTTCAAGAAAAGCAGAAAATACTGATATTACGGCGTGCATTCTCGGCACACTCCTGCCAGCAGATAATCGCGTGTTTTAGCCTCGAACTTAGCGGGCAGCGTCACGGCCGGAATGGCTACCTGATTAAGGCAGTAGATGTGATGACAATTGGTGCATTTGAAGTGCACATGGTTGTCGAAGTGCTCGTGCGCGCTGCACTCTATAGAGCAGGAGGCGTAGCGCACAATGTCGCTGGTGTCAACTACACGGTGAATTAGGCCACTGTCCTCGAAGGTTTTGAGCGTCCGATACAGCGTAATCCGATCAGTGTCGGCACCGATTCGCTCCTCGATTTCGTGGCCGGACAGTGCGTAGGAAGAATCCAACAGCACTTGCAGCACAGCGCGCCGCACGGGCGTCTGGCGAAGCTCGTGGCTGGTAAGGGTCTGGGAAATACGGTCGGGACTAGGCATGACAAAACAAAGATACGGGGAATGGATGGCCGCGCCACTGGTTACGTGCGCTAACTACGCCCAGCGTAACCGGGTTCCGCTGGGCGTGTAGGGCTAGGCGGCAGGCTTCTTTTTAACGGCCGTAGCTTTCTTACCAGCTACTGGAGCGGCCAACTTGCCGGGGTTGTCGGCTAAGAACTTGCCCCAGCTTTTGCCGCCGGCTTTCGCGTTGTTGCCCTTCTGGTAGTGGTGGCACATTGCCACGGCCAGGGCATCGGTAGCGTCCAGAAACTTAGGTGCTTCCTCAATGGGCGGTAGCTCTAGCGTCTGCCGAAGCATGTGCGCCACCTGCTCCTTGGTCGCGTTGCCCGACCCCGTTACGGCCTGTTTTACCTTGGTAGGAGCGTACTCTACGTAGGGAATCTGGCGGGAAAGGCACGCCGCAATGGCTACCCCCTGGGCCCGGCCTAGCTTGAGCATGCTTTGCACGTTCACCCCAAAAAATGGTGCTTCAATGGCTAGCTCGTCGGGCAAAAATTCCTCAATCAGCTCCGTCATACGCTCATAAATACGCTTAAGCTTGAGGGCATGGTTGGTGCCCAGCTTCTTCATATCAATGACGTCGTAGCGGAGCACGCGCACTTTCTGGCCTTGCACCTCAATCACGGCGTACCCCATAATCTGGGTGCCAGGGTCGACACCCATGATGACTTTGGGAAGTAAATCGGTAGAGGCCAGGGGCAGAATCATGCGCGTACGGAGTGGTGGGAGTAGGGAGCAGGTGCGCCGTTGACTTTCCGGCGGTAACTTGCCGCCTGTATTCCAGCCTAGCACATCCTCGTCTTGCCCGACCACCTTCTACAAAACTACGCCCAAAAGCCGGAACGTGCTACCCACCGTCGGCGCTGGCTCGTTGTGGGAGGCAAGCTAGTCGTGACGCTGCTTACGCTGGGGCTGCTGTGGCACTCCGTGTTTCAAGACGCCGACACGGCTGCCGCTTGGCGTGAGCTGCTGGCGCGGACGCTAAGTGGGGAAGGGCGCGGTCCCGTGCTGCTCGCCCTGGCCCTGGTGCCCGTCAATTGGGGGGTTGAGGCCTGGAAGTGGTGGCGCCTAGCCCGCCACTTGGAACCCGTATCGTTTGCGCGCAGCTTCCGGGCCGTGTTAGTTGGCCTGACCTTGGGCTTCGTAACGCCCAATCGGGTAGGCGACTATGCCGGCCGTATTATTGAATTGAAAAGCCGCCGGCTTGATGCGCTGGGGGCCGTGTTTCTGGGGCGCTACTGCCAATTGGTAGTGACAGTGCTAGCTGGTACGATAGGGCTACTATACTTTCTGCTGCGATTTTACTTGCGCGGCTACCCCGCCACCGCGCTTGGGCTAGTAGTAGCCACTTTGCTTATCCATGCGGGGGTGCTGCTGCCTTTGTACCGCTCCCGCATTCTGGTGGCCGCCGTTACGGCAGTGCGCCCATTGCGCCGGTTTCGTCGGTTTCTAACCATCATGCCTACCTATCCGGCGCGGGCGCTGCACGCCGTCCTGCTGCTCTCGGGCCTGCGCTACGCAGTGTTCTGTACCCAGTTTGGCTTGCTGCTGTGGGCCTATGGGTCGCGGGCGTCTGTGGGGCCAGGCGCGGCGGCAATAGCCAGTACTTTCCTGCTTAAGTCGCTGGTGCCCTCTTTGAATGCACTGGCTGACGTGGGCGTGCGGGAGCTGTCGGCTACGCACCTGTTCGGGTTGCTAGGTGAGCCCGTATTGCCCGTGCTAAGCGCCAGCCTGAGCCTGTGGGTGCTCAATATTGCGCTACCCAGCGCCACTGGTCTGGCCTTTGTGCTGCGGCTACGGGTGTTTCGCAAGCGTACCAAACGCTTGGCCTCATGAGCAGTTGGGCGCTGAATACCTTGCTAGCCGGGCAGGTGGTCGTAGCGGCCGTGTACCTGAGCCATATGTTACGCTTACGGCACGCCTGGCTGCACTCTGCCTACGTGGCCGGCGGGCAGCCGACGGTAGAAACTGGGGCAAATGAGAACCAGCCCGCCACTGAGATACCCCACGCGGCTACGCCCAGCCTCCCAAAAGATAAGCAAGCTCTTGCCTTCTCTATTCTGGTAGCCGCTCGTAATGAGGCTGCTACGCTTCCGCAGCTACTCCACGACATCGGCCAACAGCAAGCAATAGCCGGAGGCTTTGAGGTGATAGTGGTGGACGACCATTCTACGGATGCCACTGCCGCCATTGTGCGGGAAGCCACTCGGCGGGTACCTTTCCCTCTTCGCTTGCTACAGTTGGCCGCCGAATCGGGTGGGGGGCGCACCGGCAAAAAAGCCGCCGTAGAGGCTGCCGTGCGGGTCGCTCGCGCCCCGTGGGTTTTGTTGACCGATGCAGACTGCCGCGTGCCCGTAGGATGGGTACGAGCCTACGCCGAGCTGTTGGAGCAGCATCCAGATACGCAGTTTATAAGCGGCCCAGTGCTGCTGACGGGCAGTGGGTGGCTAGCTACCTTGCAAGGCCTGGAGTTGGCGGGCTTGGTAGGCGTAGGGGCCGCATCGGTGGGTGTAAGCCAACCTACCATGTGCAACGGGGCTAATCTGGCGTATGCCCGCGTTGCCTTCTACGCCGTGGAGGGCTTCCGCGGCAACGAGGCTATACCCAGCGGCGACGATGAGTTCCTCCTGCACAAGCTGCACAAGGTGTACCCCACGGGCATTCGGTTTCTGCGCGACGCGCGCGCTATCGTCAGCACGGCAGCACAGCCTACGCTCCGTCAGTTGCTGTGGCAGCGGGTGCGCTGGGCCAGCAAGTGGCGCCACTACCAGGCGGCCGCCCCCCAGCGGCTGGCAGTGCTGGTGCTGCTCGCCAACCTTACCTTTCCGGTAGGAGCGGCCCTCTGGTTGGCGGGTGCGCAATACAGTTGGCTCGCTCCGCTGGCGTGGGCGCTCAAGCTAGCCGCCGATGTGCTACTACTGGGGCCCGTGCTACGGTTTTTGGGGCGGCCGGGCTGGCTGGCCTGGGTGCCCGTGCTTCAGCTCGCCTACGCTCCCTATGCCGTAGCTACCGGCCTGCTGGGTTTGCGCGGCGGCTACGAGTGGAAGGGACGAAGCGTAAAATAAAGCCGCTAGGGTAGTTGAATTTCTAGCAGTTGGCGCCGTACTTATCCGCCGAAAGTAGGTGTCGCATTGTAGAAAAAACAGCTATGAATAGGACGTGGTTAGAAATAATTTTCCCGGCCAGCCTGGCCCTACTGGTGTGTACTATTGGGATGCTGCTACTAACTATGATGGGCGTGTTGGAAGTACCGCTCACGGAGGATGCAGGTGCCGTAAGCACGTCGCCATCTCCCGTAGCACTAGCAGACTCTGCTGCCAGCGCCCAGGGCATTACAAACCCGGAAATAGCGGCGGGCGATGCTCTATTTAAAAGCAATTGCGCCCAGTGCCACGCCGCTGATGAGGTAGTGGTTGGGCCGGCCCTTGCGGGCATTAGTCGGCGCCGCCCGGAGAAATGGGTGGTAGCGTGGGTTAAGAATTCCTCCAAGCTTGTAGCCAGCGGCGACGAGTACGCCGTTAAGATTTTCAACCAGTACCAAAAGCAGCAGATGCCCAGCTTTCAACTCACGGACGAAGAAATTCGTCAGATCCTGCTGTACATTGATGATAATGCCCCCGTCTCTAACACAACTAGTACCGGCAAAACGGTATCTCTGCAGGCTGTATATTGCCAGTAGTGTCCCTGTCTCAGCAGTTGCTTACTGCCAGTAATCCCACCATGCTGGCGCGCGAAAACCAGCCGGCAACGTTACCTTTGCTCAATACAGCATCCTTCCTGCCTTCTGTGACTGACCCTGAATTTGACATTCTTGACGAACTGTACTTCGTCACCTCCTTCCCCGATTTAGCGCGCAAAACGGGTCTTACCCCGCCCGAGCTAGAGCGCCATCTGCGCAGTTTGCTAGAGCAGGGCTTGGTGCGTAGCTACTGGCCCGACCCTGATACGGAGCTGGCTTTCGAGGAAAGCTCCTTCGGCGCTATCGTGCGCGACTGTTTTTTTCTGGCTTCCAAGGAAGGCCTCCTCCAGCATAATACTCGCTAACTGTGGCCGTAGCCGCTGCTCCCGCCCCGGCCGTGGAGGCCCCCGCATCGGTTGCCCGGCCGCCCGGGTACTACGTTCGCCGGCGCCTGCTTCAAAATAAGCCGGCCATGCTGGGGCTCGGCTTTATTTTGCTCTGTACCCTAGTAGCACTCCTGGGCTACTGGGTTTTGCCCGATAACTCGCCGAGCGCCAACCACGGATTTGCGCAGCTGCAAAAGCAGCCTCCGGGCTTACACGTGCGCTTCTTACAGCGCGGCCAAGCCGATTCGGCCCAACCAGTTGGCAACATCTTCACTACCTGGTGGCGAGGCCAGGATGCTCCCGAAGAACTACCCATAACTAGTGCTCGTGTAGTACCAGGGCCTGTCGATTCGGTGGTGGTTCGGCCGTGGTCGGCACCGGGTACTCGTCCTCTTGCCGAGCAACGGTTGGTCCTGCGCGATTGGGTAGGCAGCCGGCCGGCAACTTCGCAGGGCCTGCGCTACACGGAGCGCACCTATTGGCTGGGCACCGACAAAGCCGGCCGCGACGAACTGAGCCGGCTGTTGCTGGGCACGCGCGTGAGCTTGGGCATTGGCTTGGTTGCCGTGCTGATTTCTCTGGCCCTCGGCATGGCTATTGGAGCAGTGGCTGGTTACGTAGGCGGCTGGGTTGATAGCTTATTGCTAGGCGTAATGACGGTAGTTTGGAGCATCCCGGGCATTATGCTGGTCATTGCTATTTCTTTGGCTCTCGACAGCAAGGGCGTCTGGACATCCTTCGTGGCCGTGGGCCTGACGATGTGGGTAGACGTGGCCAGGGTAGTGCGCGGGCAAATGCTTAGCCTGCGTTCGGCAACCTTCGTCGAAGCAGGCCGCGTACTAGGGTTGACCCAGAGCCGCTTAATCTGGCGCCACTTGCTGCCCAATATGACCGGCCCGCTGATTGTATTGGCAACAAGTAATTTTGCGGCGGCTATCTTGCTGGAAGCAGGCCTGAGCTTCTTGGGTCTGGGTGTGCAGCCACCGGCTCCTTCGTGGGGGCTGATGGTAAACGAAGGCTTCCAACTGCTGGGCACCGAGGCTGGCTTGTGGCTTACGCTCATGCCCGGCCTGGCTATCAGCCTGCTGGTGCTGAGCTTCAATCTGCTCGGCAACGGCCTGCGTGATGCCTATGACCCCAAAACGCCCGTGGGGTAGTAGCGAAGTAGCGGAGCAAGCAGGTCGCGCTGTACATCTACAGCAATCCTACTTCCTACACTGCTTCCTTTCCTTACTCTTTCACAACCTTACTTTATATGTCTACTCCTCGCGCTATTACTCCCGAAAAGCGCCTTTTTCTAAAAGAACGTGAGTTGGGAGCCCTGCTGGAAATCACCCAGGCCATCAACCAGGATCCGACGGAAGGCGCACTGTATAAGATTTTCCAGTTCACGTTGCTGGGCCAGCTCAACATCCGGCGGCTGGTGCTCTACGTGAAAGAAGAGGGGCTGTGGCAGTGCATGGTGTCGTTCGGCGCTGGGCTGCCCGATTTCCGAAAGCTGACGTTGCCCGACGCGGTGCTGGAGCAGTGCACGGCTCAGCCAGGGCCCATTGCCGACTTTGATCTGAGTAAGGAATGGCAACTGCTTGAGACGATTATTCCAGTGGTGCAGAACGGAGAGGTCTTAGCTTACGTGTTTATTGGCAACGTGAATGAGGATTACGCCAACGAGGAAGCCACCAAGTTCTTGCAAACCCTGGCCTATATTCTCATCGGGGCCATTGAAAACCGGCGCCTTGCGCGGCAGCGAGTAGCCGCCGCGGCCATGCGCAAGGAAATTGAAATTGCGCAGGAGGTGCAAACCATGCTTTTCCCGCGCAAGCTGCCCAACGATGCCGCCGTGGCCGTACATGCCAGCTACGTACCCCACACGGCCGTAGGAGGCGACTATTACGACGTAGTAAGTCTCGATGATAACCGTTTCCTGTTCTGCGTTGCCGATGTGTCGGGCAAAGGGGTGGCCGCTTCCCTGCTGATGTCGAACTTCCAGGCAGGCCTACGCACCTTGCTGCGTCAGCAGGCCGACTTAGCAACGGTAGTGCAGGAACTCAACAACCTCATCTTCCGCAATGCCGGTGGCGACAAGTTCATTACAGTATTCTTTGGACTTTATGACCGCGCAACCCGCCGCTTGCAGTACGTGAATGCCGGCCACAACGACCCGCTGCTGGTGCCTGACTACGGCCCCGTAGTGTTGTTGAAGGAAGGTACCATTATGCTGGGCGTGATGGATGAGCTACCCATGTTGAAGGTAGGCGAAATTGAAGTGCCGCCCCGCGCCTTGCTCTTTACCTACACCGACGGCCTCACCGAGGTATTTGATGCTGACCAGGAAGAGTTCGGGGAAGAGGGCGTTCTGCGCGTGGTGAACCACAACCGCTATGCTCCGCTAGCAACCATGCACAAAGAGTTGCTCCGCGAAATTGAAGCCTACAACCTCAATGGCAGCCGGTTCGCCGACGACGTAACCATCCTTAGCTGCCGGTTTAAATAAGTTGTTAAAAGCGGGACTACTGGTTGGCTACCGAACAATCTGTTCGGTAGCAACCAGTAGTCCCGCTTCTTTTTGCTCTTATAAGCGAGCATGCCAACCGTCATCCAGACACATATCAGCCGCATTCAGATGGCGGTGCAACAGGTGTTTGCGCAGCTAGATGCGTGGTTTCAGGCCCCCGCCGAGGTATGCCACTTCCGGCCCGCCAGCGGCGGCTGGACGATTGATGAAATCCTGGAGCACACCGCCCTGACAAATCATTTCTTACTCGTGCTGATTGAGAAAGGAGCAGCAAAAGCACTCAGGAATGCGGGGGGCTTACACTTGCAGGAGGAACTAGCTACCTACTCGTTCAAGCAAACGAAGCTTGATGAGGTAGGCCTGCACCAGTATTTTCCATGGATGCGACCCAACCACATGGAGCCCACCGGGACCAAGCCTAGTGCGGAGGTGCAGACTCAACTGCACCAGCAACGTAAACAGTGTGAGCAGGTATTGGCGCGGCTGCCTAATGGAGAAGGCGTGTTCTACCGCACTACTATGTCGGTGAATGAACTCGGGAAGCTGGAAGTATACGAGTACGTATACTTCCTAGCCAAACACGCCGAGCGCCACTTGATGCAAATAGCGAAGACAGCCGCCGAGTATCACCACCAAGCTACGCAACCTACCTAGTCATTTACGGCCCAGGTGTACGCTTAGGTGGTCGGTTCTCCTTCGCGTATCCAGGTGCTCATTCGAATTAGCAGCGCGAGATTCACGAAGAAGAAGGAGCCAATCTTATCAACTTCCACCAATTCGTTTAGCAGGAGGTGAAATACAATGATGATAAAGCTCATACTGGCCGCCAGCACCACATAGCGTAACTGCGTTTTGGGAGAGGTGCGGTGGTAGAGACTCTCAATGATAATGATAACTGAGCCTAGCAAAACCATAAATAGCAGCATGCCCGGGAAGCCCTGCTCGGCTAGCAGCAGCAGAAAGTAGTTGTGCGTGGTTGACTTTTCGGGGTTGCCGCTCACGTAAGTGCGGAAGCTGCGCACAGTGTAGCGCTTGTACTCGGGATAAAATGTACTGGGGCCACTACCTACTATTGGCTTATCGGCGGCCATGCGGCTGGCCGCTACCCAGCGGTACACTCGCTCCATGCCCGACATGTCCTGCAACTTATAGGTTGCCTCCAAGTGCTTCTCGAAGTCTTCGCCGTTGAACACGGTTTTCTCGAAGTCGGGGGCGTAGAGCATATAATTGTTTTCGTGCAGGAAGTACCCGGCGCCCGCCAGTACACTTACCGCGACGCCTACCAATAGCAAGCGCGTTTGACGCAGGCGCACAATCCAGTAAAACAAGCCTGCTACCGGCAACGATAGGATAGAGGCCCGCGTGAAGGACGTTAGCAGCCCGAATAGCAGTAGGCCCGATGCAACATGCCAAGCCAAGCGCACCATCCCTTTGCTGCGGCGGGCACCGTAGAGCGTGTAGGGAAGAAGCAGAGCCAGTACCGTAGCGTAGGTTACGTGGTTGCGGTAAATGGGCTGCACGGCCGAGTTAATGGTATCGAAGCTGAAGCCCGTAGCAGCGTGCCGAGCTACAATAATAACCACGGTAATACACGTGCCCACTACATACAGCGCCGCTACGCGCCACACCTCACTTGTCCGGCGTACCAGCAGTAGGGTGCCTAAGATAAACGGCACCAAGTACCATATCTTAGCCAAGATGTACTTGATGGACTTTGTGCTATCTACGGAAAAGAACGAGGATACCACCGACCATAGCAGCAGCAAGGCAAGCAGCACAATGATGGGATGCAGCATCTCGCGGCTACGTAGCACCCCGCGTTGCAGCACCAGCGTGCCCAATACGCACACGGTAAGCACCAGCATGAGGGGCTCGGAAGGTACATCTAGCTTAAGCCGCCCCCAACGCCAATTTCCCGCGAGAAGGCTAGCGTTAGAAAGAGCAGGTAGTAAATCAGGCGCCACTCGATGAACACTATCAGTGCCCCAACTACCAATACCGCTGGCACCAAAGCCAATGGCGTTTCCAACAGCGCCGCCACGGCGCCCCCGCCCACGAGCATCAGTACAAAACCAATGAATAGGCGCTGGAAAGCGTCCTGGGGCCGGAGGCGGCTCAGTAGTTTGTTCACAGTCCCGGGGCTGAGGACATCCGCCGGGTGCGACGCAGCAATTCCAGCAGCGTAATTACTACAATGGACAAGGCAAACGTCAGGGCTACCGACCCTACTACTATTAGCCAGCGCACGGGCTTGCTTTTCTTGGTAGCAGGGTAGGCTTTCTGCACCACGTACAACGATGATAGCTTACCCTTGAGGGTTACGTCGGCCGTTTCGTATTCGCCCCGGGCTTTCACCAGGCGCTCCTGAAGATCGGTAAGACGAGCCGTAAACATGGCGAGCGAGTCAGTACCACGAACATAGTTTTCCAGATTGATGACGTTGCCACCATCTGCTTGCGTAAGACCTCGCAGTGCCCGGCGCAGGCCAGCCACGTTGCCAGGGCCACCAGCTTGCGCCTGATTCAGCTGACTTTCCACCTTGATGATTTCCCGGGCCAAGTAACGCGACTGTTGCTCCAGGCCATAGATACCGTAACGACGACGGGCCTGCACCAACTGGCGGCGGGAGCGTTCATATTCTGTGTTCAAAAACTCGTAGCGGGTGCGGTAGAGGCCCAGCACGTTGCGGCGGTTCTCTAAGGTCAGTTGCTGGTTCACCGAGTCAATGATCTGCACTAAGTCATTGGCAATACGTGCCGCCAGCTGCTTATCATAGTCTTGGAAAGTAAGCTCAATAGCCTCGCGCTCATTGTGCACGATGCTCAAGTTAGAACTAAACTCCCGCAGTGCTTTGTCATCGGCTGCGTCGTCGCCGGGCTGGCCGGTGTCGTAGTGCCGATGCAGATCAAAGCGCTTAATAATTAATTCCGCCACGGGCTGCGACTGACCAATGGTGATGACGCGGTCCAAGTCTTCGGTGCGACCACCTAAGTCCAGCTTGCCGCCTTCCACAATGCGGTCGGGGTCACTGCTTTGTGGGTTGGTAGGGAAGAATACTGCCGTTGAGGTATAGATGTTGGGTAGCAGGAGCGCAACTATCAAGCTTACTACCAACGCTAACGCTAACGCTGCTCCAACTAAAGACTTCCAACGGTTGATAATAGGCCACAGGCCGAGCAATGAGTACGAACGTTCGGACATACACGAGTAATGCCACCGGCCCGCTGCGTGAATGAAGCAGACCTCGGAGACGGGCAAATATAGAGGAAAATGACCACCACAGCGTGTTAGTGGTGCGGGGGTAGGGAGGCATTTTTGCGTAGCTTCGCGCTTCTCCTATTAGCTCAGCCAGAAGATAAGAAGGGTGCTAAAAGCAGATGGAAGAAGTTTTTCGCGCTTAATCCCAAAGTCTTATCAAACGCTTTTTTGGAAATATTAGTCTAGTGGTACTGCTCAACCTGCTGGTGAAGCCGGGCTGGGTTATCCTCGAAAACATCGTGCAGGACCGCCTGGGGCACGCAGCATTTGGGCTGTTCACGGCCCTTTCGGCCCTGGCCGTAGTGGTGGCTACTATTTCCGATCTGGGCCTTACCCATTACAGCATCAAGCGCCTAGCAGGCGAGCCCACTTTTCTTCAGACGCACTTTCCCGCCATCTTATCTCTGCGAAGCCTGCTGACGGCCCTAGCCCTTGGGCTCCTGCTGGTGGGGGGCTGGGTTATTGGGTACCGGGGTGCCGAACTGGGGCTGCTAGCGGCCGTGGGTGGCGGACTACTACTTACCCAGTACGGGCAGTTTCTGCGCGGCACCCTGCAAGCTCACCAACACTTCAACACCGATGCGGTGCTATCGGTGTTCGAGAAGTTTCTGCTGGTAGGGTTAGTATTAGGGTTACTGCCCCTGGGCCTTTCGCTAGAGCGCTACGTGGGCGTGCGGTTGCTGGCTACGGTGTTTGCGGTGGTCCTCTCGTACGGCTGATGCGACGCTTTTTTGGTGCTGTGCGGTTGCAGTGGCAAGGCAGCTCGGCGTGGCAAATGCTGCGCGCGGCAGCTCCGTTTGCTGTTATTACTCTGCTCTACGGGGTGAATGAGCGCGTGGACATGATTATGCTCGAGCGCCTGGCCTCACCCACGGAAGCAGGCTACTACGCCGGCGCCTACCGCTGGGTAGACGCCGTAATGATGTATATCTGGACGGTGCTACCCTTGTTTTTCGCCCGCTTCTCGGCGGCCATAGACCAGCCGCAGGAGCAGCAGAAACTACTTTGGTTTGGGCAGCGCATCGTCACGGTACCCATGTTGTTTATTGGGGCCTTTGTGCTGTTTCGGGGCGAGGTGCTGTTTTGGCAGTTTCAGCATAGCTCATCCCATGAAATAGCCCGCATGACGTGGTGCTTGAAGATTCTGTTCATCAATGTGTTGGTTCATTCCTTCTTTGCGCTCTACGCTACCTTACTAAACACCACGGCCGTAGTGAGCACCGTGAGCCGACTAGTAGCTTGTAGCGTGGCTCTCAACATAGGGCTGAACGTAGTACTACTTCCGCGCTTCGGGGCTGTGGCCGCTTCCTGGAACACCCTAATTTGCGCCGCGGTGGTTTCGGTGTGCTATGTAGGCTGGTGCAGCGCCGCTTGCAGGTGCCGGTGCCGTGGGCTACGCTTGGGCGGCTGGTAGCATTGCTAGGTGTTTTATGCACGGCGTGGTACGCCATGCAGTCCTATCTGCAACTGCCCTGGCTGCTAGAGACTACTGCCGCTGGGGTGCTCTTTGTAGGCTTAGTGTTGGGCTTGGGCGTGGTGCGCCCGGCCGAATTAAAACAGTTGCGCAAACGCCCCACAGAAATATAAAAGCCGATATTTAGCCGCCCGGCTGCTACTGGCAGTGCTGGGCCCGCTATTACGTCCCTTTCTTTCCGCATGAATTCTCTATTGACGCAGCTTGATAAAGTAGAGGCGCTGGCTGCGGCCTCCAAATGGCATCGGCTGTGGCACGCTCCGGCGAAGTACCTATACGCCATTGGATTCCGGCGGCTGGTGTATGCCCGTCATAAAAAAGGAGTTGTGAAGCAAGTAGCCACGTTCTTCGGCATTCCCATGCAGGTAGTACTCCCCGCGGGTACCGATATTTACCTCACCGGCGGTAAGTCGCACAGCTCCGAAATCCGCCTCGCCCGCTTCCTCATCAATACCCTGCAACCCGGCGACGACTTCCTGGACGTGGGCGGGCACTTTGGCTACTTTTCCCTGCTGGCCTCTCAGTTAGTTGGCGCTTCGGGTAGGGTAGTAGCCTACGAGGCCTCGCGCAGTACCTACGCGGTGCTGGCCGAAAATGTGAAGCGCCTACCCAACATTCGGGCAGTGCACAGCGCCGTGTCCGACCGGCAGGAGTCGATTTCGTTTTACGAGTTCCCGGTGCTCTACAATGAGTTCAACTCCATGGACGTCACTCAGTTTGCGGGAGAGAAGTGGTTTGAAGAGTTTAAGCCCACCCGCATTGATGTGTCCGCCGTGCGGATTGACGATATTCTCACCGACTCAGGGCTTGCCCCGCACGTAATTAAGATTGACGTGGAAGGAGCTGAGTTGAAAGTGATTGGGGGAGCCGCCGCTAGCTTGCGCCGCCTCGCTCCGTACGTAGTGATGGAGTATCTGGAGCCGAAGCGCCACAACACGGAGCATCAGAAAGCCGTGATCCTGCTGCGGGAACTGGGCTACCATGCCCACACGCTGCAAGAAAATGGCACGCTTCAGCCCTGTACCGATCTGGATGCGTATCTGATTCAGCACGGCCACGACTCTGACAATTTCGTTTTCGTAAAACAGTAGGCTGCCTCTGCGGTATGCCAACTTCTAGTTCGGACCCTATTGCCCTAACACCGCCTTGGAAATAGCCGTCAACGTCCGTTTTCTGCTGCCCGGCGACAAGCTGGAAGGAATTGGGCGTTTCACTTACGAAACGCTCCGCTACCTAGTGCAGCAGCATCCGGAGCACACGTTTCATTTCCTCTTTGACCGAGCCTTTGATGAGCGCTACTTGCTGGGCCCCAATGTGGTGCCTCACGTGCTGGCGCCGCCGGCCCGCCATCCTTTGTTATGGCTCGCGTGGTTTGAAGGGGCCGTCGCCCGGTGGCTGCGCCGCCACCGCCCCACCGTATTTCTGAGTCCCGATGGGTTCACGACGCTGCGCACCAGCGTACCCCGCGTAACGGTCCTCCACGATTTAGCCTTCGAGCACTTTCCGCAGGATGTGGACCGCCTAGTGCTGCGCTACTACCAGTACTTCACGCCCCGCTTCGCCACTGCTTCCCGGCGAATAGTGGCCGTTTCGGAAGCTACTCGACAGGATATTATCCATACCTACGGAGTAGCCGCCGATAAGATAAGTGTTGTGTATAATGCCGTGGGTACGCACTTCCAGCCTCAGCCTGCGGAGGTGCAGCAGAAAACGCGCGACCGGTTTAGCGCTGGCAAGCCGTACTTTCTCTTCGTGGGTGCCCTGCAGCCGCGCAAGAACCTCGTGAACCTGCTGCGAGCCTTCGACCAGTTTAAAGCGGCTACCGGCGCTACCGCAAAACTATTGGTTGTGGGCCGTACCGCTTGGAAGGCGGGTCCTATCTTCGATGTGTACCAGCACATGCGCCACCGCCACGACGTGCACCTAACGGGCCGCGTGACGGACGCTGAACTGGTAGACCTCTATGCCGCGGCTTTAGCCACCTGCTACGTGCCGTACTTCGAGGGCTTTGGCATTCCTATTATTGAAGCCCAAGCCTGCGCGTCACCCGTCATCACATCCAACTGCAGCTCCATGCCCGAAGTAGCCGGTGATGGCGCCCGGCTGGTAGACCCCTTTTCGGTAGATTCTATTGCCACTGGCCTTGGCGAGGTCTATGCCTCAGATGCCTACCGGGCCGAGCTAGTGGAGCGGGGGCTGCGCAACGTGCAACGCTTCTCGTGGGCTGACAGTGCCCGGCGCCTGTGGCAGGAAATTGAAGCAAGTGTGGGTTAAGCCGTAGCTTGCAGCACTCAATGGGCTCGGGTTGCTGGACCGGGCGCAGTAGCCCAACGGGTACCTTTTACGTGGCACAACGTACTCTCATGCATCTACACCGAATGCCAGGCCTGGTTCAGCGGCTGTTTCCGGACTGCTGCTGGAAGATGCCCGCTACCACTCCACCAACCCTGTACCTCACCTTCGATGATGGCCCCATCCCCGAAGAGACGCCCTTTGTTGTGGAGCAGCTGGCCCAATACAATGCTAAAGGCACGTTCTTTTGCGTGGGCGACAACTTGCGCCGCCATCCGGAGGTGGCGGGCTTGGTTGTGGCGCAGGGGCACCGCCTGGCCAACCATACCTTCCATCACCTTAGTGGTTGGAGTACCTCGCGCGCCCAGTACCTGCAGGATGTGGTCCAGTGCCAGGAGTTGCTAGATGCTCTGCAGCCGGAGGCCCGTCCTCTATTGCGCCCGCCCTACGGCCGCATCACCCGGCCCTTAGCGCGTGAGCTGCACCGCACTCACCAAATTATCATGTGGGATATGCTCACCTGCGACTATGACCAGCAGTTTGCCCCGGAGGAGTGCTTGGCTACCGCTATCCGATTGTCGCGGCCGGGCTCCATTGTAGTGTTTCATGACAGCCTGAAGGCCAGCCGCAACCTACGCTATGTGCTGCCGCGCTACTTAGCACATTTTGCCGAGTTGGGTTACGGCTTCGCCTCATTATAAAGGAATATGGTTGGCCTGTTGTGGGTGTACTTCCTGGGATGGTTTGGGCTGCTAGCTGTTGCCGTATGGCTTTTTGCCCGCCAGCCAGGTAGCCAGCCAGCCCTCGTGCCGCAGCCCTTGCCGCGGGTCAGCATTCTAATTGCGGCTCGCAACGAAGCCACTGCCATTGCGCGCTGCCTCCGTGCTATCCGGGCCTTACAATACCCCCCAGAGCTAGTCGAAGTTCTCCTTGGCGATGATGGCTCTACCGATAATACCGCCGCCGTGGCCCAGGCAGCTATGGCCGGCTACGGCGGTTCTTTCCGGGTAGTACCCATCACAGTGGTGCTAGGAGGCGCCCAGGGAAAAGCCAATGTACTAGCCCACCTTGCCCGGGCAGCTACCACTGCGTACTTTTTTATCACCGATGCCGATATTGCCGTGCCAGCTACGTGGCTGCAGGGGCTGCTAGCCCACGCCCAGCCGGGGGTAGGTATCGTCACGGGGCTAACACTGGTGCGCGGGCCTCGCCTGTTCCACCGGCTACAGGGGCTCGATTGGTTGCTGGCGTTGGGCCTAGTGCAAATAGTGACGGACTTGGGACGGCCCGTAACGGCCATGGGCAACAACATGCTGGTGACGCGCGCGGCCTACCAAGCTACGGGCGGCTACGAGGCCTTGCCGTTCTCCGTAACTGAAGATTTCGAGCTATTCAAGGCTGTACTTCTGAGGGGCTACTCATCGCGCAACCTGTTCCGTCCCGAAATCTTAGCGGAGTCGGAGCCATGTATACCTGGGGTGGGCTCCTGCACCAGCGGCGGCGGTGGATGCGGGGAGTAGAGCAGTTACCTGGGTGGCTCCAGGCATGCCTGGCGCTCTACGGGTCGTTTTACGTGGTACTGGCGGTGCTGGCCGTGGTTGTTTCTGTTCCAGTAGCGCTAGGAGTTTGGGGCCTGCACCTAGTAGTGCAGGGCGCACTGGCCGCCTTATGTTTCCGGCGCGTAGGGCAGCGTCCTCCGCTAGAACTGCTTCCTCTCTTTACAGCTTATACCATTGCCCTGACGGCTGGTCTGGTAATTTTTCGGCTGCTTCCCTTGCGTTTTCATTGGAAGGGGAGAAGTTACCGCTAAAATGTCGTTGTTTTTTATCAGCCGCAGCTCCGGCGGAAAGGGTGCCGATTAGCTTGCTGCTCTAGGAATGCGTGTGCAGTAAGCGTTCAGCAATGCCCAAAGCCAGCCGTGCAGGGCTGCTACTAAGGGTTTTTGACTGGCTTTTGCTCGCGTAGGCCGATACCTTTGACTACGCTGGATCTAGTTGCTACCTCCTGCTGAAGGCGTAAGCTAGTTACTTAGTCCGCTACGCTCCCTGTTCTTTTCCTGGCCCACATTTCATTTATTCGCGTTTTTCGCCGTTCTATGTCCTACTTTCCACCTTGCTCCCGGGCCGTACTATTAGCGGCCCTGTTCTGTGCTACTAGTCCCGTGGTGCAGGCCCAAACAAAATCAACCAGCACTAAAACTACTGCTGCCACCATGGCCAGCGCAACCAGCAACCGCCAGCAGCGGCTGCTCGCTAACGAAGCTAAAATAGATGGGCTGCTGAAAAAGCTGACGGTAGAGGAAAAGATTGCCATGATTCACGCTAACTCAGCCTTTGCGGCGGGCGGAATCAAGCGCCTTGGCATCCCGGAGCTGATGATGTCGGACGGACCCCACGGTGTGCGCGCCGAGCAGGGCCGCGACTGGAAGGGGGTAAAGAACGCCAACGATGCGGGCACTTATCTGCCCACTGGTAATACCCTGGCTTCTACCTGGAACCCCGCGCTCGGTTACGCATTCGGCTCGGTGCTGGGTAGTGAAGCCGCCTTCCGGGGCAAGGACATAATTCTGGGCCCAGGCATCAACATTATCCGCACACCCCTGAACGGGCGCAATTTCGAGTACCTGAGCGAAGACCCCTTCCTCATTTCCAAAATGGTAGTAGGCTACATCAAGGGCGTGCAAGACCAGGGTGTGTCGGCCTGCGTGAAGCACTTCGCCGCCAACAACCAGGAAGCGCACCGCAACGACATTGACGTGGACATGAGCGAGCGGGCCCTGCGCGAGCTGTACCTGCCGGGCTTTAAGGCTGCCGTGCAGGAAGCCGGCGTCAACACGCTCATGGGTTCCTATAACAAGTTTCGGGGTACCTATGCCACCGAAAATGCCTACCTGATGAACGACATTCTGAAGGGAGAATGGGGCTTTAAGGGGCTAGTAATGAGTGATTGGGGGTCGGTGCACGATACCCAGAAAGCCATGCGCAACGGTACCGATTTGGAAATGGGAACCGACTTGTCGTTGATGTACGGCAGCGTAGACCAAACCGCCAGCGGGGCCAACTCTACGGCCAGCCTATACGACCGGTTTTTCCTGGGTAATGCCGCTCTGGAAGCTGTGAAAAAGGACAAATCCTTAGAGCCGCTGCTCGACGATAAAGTGCGGCGTATTCTACGCGTGATGTACGCCACCAACATGCTCGATGGGGCCAAGCGCAAGCCCGGCGCCTACAATACCCCCGAGCACCAAGCTACGGCCCTGAAAGTAGCCGAGGAAGGCATTGTACTGCTCAAAAACGAAGGGAATATTCTACCCCTCAAGAAGACTACCAAGACCTTTGCTGTCATTGGGGCCAATGCTACCCGCGAAAACGCCATGGGCGGGGGCAGCTCCCAAATCAAAGCCAAGTACGAAATTACCCCGTTGCAGGGCCTGCAAAAAGCATTAGGCTCCTCAGCCAAAATCACGTATGCCCCGGGCTATACCATTGCCCGCGACCAAAAGGCCGATCCGCAGCTGATTGCGCAAGCCGTAGCTGCTGCCAAGGCCGCCGACGTCGCCATCATTGTGGGTGGCTCAACCCACGGCTACGACTACAGCAAGTGGAGCGACAATGCCTACGATGCGGAGGGCTTCGACAAGCCCGACATGAAAATGCCCTTTGGACAGGATGAGTTGATTAAAGCGGTACTGCAAGCCAACCCCAACACAGTAGTGGTACTGATTGGCGGCGGTCCCATTGATATGTCGGCGTGGATTGGGCAAACCAAGGGCGTGGTGGAAGCCTGGTACCCCGGGATGGAAGGAGGCAATGCCATTGCCCACGTGCTGTTTGGTGATGTAAATCCTTCGGGCAAGCTCCCCATGACCTTCCCTGTGAAGCTAGAAGACTCGCCGGCTCATAAGCTGGGCGAGTACCCCAGCACCCCTGGCAACGAGCTGAAGCAAACCTATAAGGAAGACATTTTTGTAGGCTACCGCTACTTCGACACCTATAAGGTAGCACCCCAGTTCGCCTTTGGGCACGGCCTGAGCTACACCACCTTCGACTACAGCAAGCTAGCCGTGAAGCCCGGCAAGCAGAGCGCTACTGTGACACTGAGCGTGCGTAACACCGGCAAGACGGCCGGCGCCGAGGTAGTGCAGCTTTACGTGCAGGATGAGCAAGCCAGCGTGAAACGCCCCGAGAAGGAGTTAAAGGCTTTTGAGAAGGTATTTTTGAAGCCCGGTGAATCTAAGTCGGTAACTCTAAGCCTGCCTGCTGATGCTTTCCGCTACTACGATGAGGCCAAGAAGCAGTGGTACTAGAGCCCGGCAAGTTTAAGCTGCTAGTAGGAAGCTCTTCGCGGGATATTCGCCAGACGGGAGTAGTCAGCCTGTAAACGACACCTCCGCATGGGTACTACAGGGTTGCTGAAGCGCCCCTCTTTCTAGAGTAATCTGCTGTTATGCAAGCCCCTAGTGCCCCACGGTGCTAGGGGCTTATTGCTTGTAGAAGCCTGTGGGCGGGCGTATAGGTGGCCGCCGGGTAGCTAATGCACTAGAAGCAAGTAGCCCACAAGTTCAGCGCATGGGGTACCTTCGTGCCATGCAACTCTCTGATTCGCACGCCCACGTTTATTCCGAGCAATTTAAGCCCGACCGAGACGACATGCTGCTCCGCGCCTTTGAGGCCGGGGTGCGCACTATCTTCATGCCCAACATTGACCACACCAGCATTGACGCTATGCTGGAAGTGGAAGCCAACTATCCAACCCAGTGTTTTGCCCAAATGGGCCTGCACCCCTGCCACGTCACCCGTCAGTTTGAAAAGGAGCTGTACGAAGTAGAAACCTGGCTAAACCGTCGCCCCTTTGCGGCAGTAGGAGAGTGCGGCATTGATTTATACTGGGACAAAACGCACTTGGCTGAGCAGCAAGAGGCCCTGCGCATTCAAGTAGGCCTAGCCAAAAAGCACAACTTGCCTTTGGTGCTGCACACCCGCGAGGCCTTCCGCGAAGCCGCCGATATTATTACGGCTGCTCAGGATGGCTCTCTGCGCGGAGTATTTCACTGCTTTTCCGGTACGCGCGCAGAAGCCGAAGAAGTTATCCGCTTGGGATTCAAGCTGGGCATTGGGGGCGTAGCCACTTTCAAAAACGGCGGCCTCGATAAAGTGCTGCCCGGTTTGGATCTGGAGCACCTGCTGCTAGAAACCGACTGCCCTTACTTGGCGCCGGTGCCTCACCGGGGCAAGCGGAACGAGCCAGCCTACCTACCCCTAGTGGCGCGCCGGGTGGCCGAAATCCTAGGCAAAGACGTGGAGGAAGTAGCCGAGGCCACCACGCGCAACACCTTGGCGTTGTTTGGGGAGGCGCCTACACGCTAACCCCGTACGTAGCCGTATTGTGCTAAGGAGTAGGTGGGGCTGTGCGAGTTCAGGCTGGCCCCACCTGCTACTCAGTGGGAGTAGGAAGGCAATTGGGTAAGGGTTGCCTGCAACGGTCAGTCTGCAATCCTGTGAGGAGGTAAATCATCTTGGGATGTGCGCTTGACAGAGGAGTTGGGTTTATCTTGCCGCCCACCTACGGTACAACCCTCTTCTTTCGCTACTCAAACTACCCACCCCTTGCCTACGCCACCTGCTCCCAATGCCAAGTCGTCAGTTCTCATAATTTATACTGGTGGTACGGCCGGTATGGCCTACAACAAGCGGGGCGAACTGATCCCCATGAACTTCGAGCAGATTCGGAAACGAATGCCCGAACTGCGGCAGCTGAACATGGAGGTAGAGGTAGTAAGCCTGGGGCCGCCCATTGACTCTAGCAACATAACTGTGGCCGACTGGCTGGCGCTGGCTGCCTACATTCAGGAGAGCTACACCCGCTACGATGGGTTTGTGGTGCTTCATGGTACCGATACTATGGCCTACTCAGCAGCGGCCATGAGCTTTCTACTCGAAAACTTAAGTAAAACGGTGGTATTTACGGGCGCCCAAGTACCCGTAGGCCGTATTCGCACGGATGCTCGCCGCAACATCGTAACGGCAATGGAGCTGGCTGCCGCCCGTCACCCCGTGGCTGGTACGGTGCGCGTGCCCGAGGTGTGTATTTTCTTCAACGACCTGCTCATCCGGGGCAATCGAGCCAAGAAAGTGGAAAGCCAGCAGTACGATGCCTTCCGCAGTGAAAACTATCCGCCGCTGGCCCGCGCTGGCATTGAACTGATCTTCAATGACGAGCAGATTCGGTTGCTGCCCGCTGCTCCGCTTCGGGTTCATACTCACCTCGATGATCGGGTAAGCGTACTGCGCCTCTTTCCTGGCATCACGGAGCGAATGGTACGCGCCCAACTAGAGGTAGACGACCTCCGCGGATGCGTGCTGGAAACCTACGGTTCGGGCAATGCCCCTACGGCCCCGTGGTTTCTACAGTGCTTGCGCGACGCCACCCAGCGCGGGGTGCATCTACTCAATGTTAGCCAATGCGAGGAGGGCCGCGTGATGCAAGGACGCTACGAAACCAGCGCCCACCTCTCGGAGATAGGCGTGCTGGGCGGTGATGATATTACAGTGGAAGCGGCCGTAGCGAAACTCATGTTTGTGCTGGGGCTCAATCAGAACCATACCGTAACCCGCCGCCTGCTCACTCAGGACCTACGCGGCGAAATCACGCTAATCTAACCTAAACCACCGTCGGGGCTTGCGTATCCCGAAAATCGGGTGTTATTTTGCGCCACTTCCCCGCATCTTAGAGAGGTGTCCGAGTGGTCGAAGGAGCACGCCTGGAAAGTGTGTATGGGTCTCAAGCTCATCGAGGGTTCGAATCCCTTCCTCTCTGCTATAAACCCCGTTTCTGATATAGGAACGGGGTTTTTGCTTTCTGAGGGTACGCGTAGGGGTACACAGGCCACCGTAAACGGTATTGCCACACTATAGGCCGGTGCATTCTTGCGTCGGCCGCTTATCTTTGCCTTACCTGCTGGGTAAGTAGTTGCCAGCTCCTACCTACGGGCAAGAGCCGCTGCGTCATTCGACGTGGCGGCCTTTCTTTTGTAGGGGTTTGTTAAAAATATTCGGAGTGAGTATCTGAGTACCGGCTACCGCTACATATGAGTACCGCCAGGATGCTCCGTAAAAGTTAGGGGGCTTACCTGCCGCCGTGCAACAACGTCTGACAGTTCTATCAATCGCAATAGCCTGCCTTAGTTGGGCAACAGCAAGCGTGCGGCTTGGGCGTTGGCTTTCTGCTGGGCTGGGGTGCCGCCAATACGTAGCGTTACTTTGATTCGGCCTGTGTCGGCATCATCGGCAGCCAGGGCGGTACGTTGCAGCTTGGGTGTTACGAACTCTGCCAGCTTCACATAGGCATCTATGAAGTCTTTACCGTTGAGGGCTGCCAGCTTCGCTTGTAGGCTCTCGGCAGTGACGCCGGAGAGGGCCGCGGCTATAGCTTCGCGGGCGTGGGCCGTGGCTTTGTTGGGCCGGCCTTTGGGGCGGCCGGCGGGGTTGCCGCTTGTTCCTTTATCGTACTGCATTGGCGGTGTCTGTTTCGGCCTGTTATTTACAGGGAAGATACGGGGCACGCCGGTTTTGGCGGCGCAATTTTGCGCCGATTGCAGACGTATCTGAGCATGTACTTTTGGGGTTCCATTTTACACGTCTACGCCGGCTCCCAATAATCTATTTTACTGTTGCTACAGTAAATGTGCCGGTAGCAACTCGTATTTAAGAATCTTGCCGGTGAAGCCGTGGGAAGTAGTCCGTTTTTGTGGGCAACTTCTCTACCTGCTAGTTCGGGGCGTGCGTGGGCTGCTACAAGTTGACCGTAATAGAGCGTTGTTGTAGCTCTGTAAAATCTACAGAGTATAAATCGGCGGTGAATCCAAAATTGGATTTAGGCCC
>NZ_JZIR02000229.1:0-961 GCF_000961955.2 Hymenobacter sp. AT01-02 | reverse complement strand
CCCTGGATATGCTGATGATGAGCGCTCATGTCGCGGTACGAAATTTCAAGGGCTTTTGCCAGCCCTACGATACCGTACACATTTTCAGTACCTGCACGTTGGTTGCGCTCCTGAGAGCCGCCGTTAATCAATGAGTCTAACTGCTGCCCAGACCGCCGATACAAGAAGCCGGCACCTTTAGGGCCGTGAAACTTATGCGCTGAGCCCACTAGAAAGTTGGCTTTCAGCTGCTGTACATCGTGCGGGTAGTGCCCCATTGTTTGCACCGTGTCGGTATGGAAGACTGCATTGTGTTGGGCACAGATATCACCAATTGAGTTAATATCGTTTAGATTGCCAATCTCATTGTTGGCGTGCATCAGACTCACGAAGCTGCGCCCGACATGCCCAGCTAGCAGCGCGTCCAGATGCGCAAGATCTAGCCGGCCCTGCTCATCGTGGCGCACGTAGCTTAACTGAATATCTCCGGCTTTCTCTAGGGCTTGCAACGTGTGCAGCACGGCATGGTGTTCCAGCGGCGACGTAATAGCATGTTTCAGCCCCAACGTCCGAATGCTACCTACGGCAGCGTAGTTATCTGCCTCCGTTCCGCAAGAGGTGAAAACCACCTCAGCTGGAGCGGCATTAATTAAATGGGCAATAGTCTTGCGGGCATTCTCAATAGCAGCCCGCACCTGCCGGCCGTGGCCATGAATACTGCTTGGGTTGCCGAAGTGGTTTTGCAGGAAGGGCAACATTGCATCCAGCACTTCGGGGTCCAAGGGAGTGGTGGCAGCATTATCGAAATACACGGTCATGAGCAGGCGTGGCTAAGACGGAAAACGAGGAAGGTGGCACAAAAATAAAGGATTCCGGCGGGGTAGCCGGAATCCTTTCTATAAGCGCGAAGCTGGACTACCAGGATTTTGCCAACTCAGCACTGTCATTAGCACTTTAATGACAACTAAGCGGGTGCAAAGTG
>NZ_JZIR02000228.1:0-3111 GCF_000961955.2 Hymenobacter sp. AT01-02 | reverse complement strand
CCAAATAGGTCGTCATCGCATCCGATAAGTCTTGCACCGCCGCCGGCTAGTGGCCGTGCAGCCGCGAGCTTTCATCCCGCGCACCACCCAGAGCGAACACGGTCCGCGCGTAGCATCCAATCAATTGCTGGACCGACCAGCACCTACGGCGGCCGACCAGGTGTGGGTGGGCGATATCACCTACCTACCGCTACAAAACGGCAACTGGGCGTATTTAGCCGCGTTTCAGGATGTCTACCCAAACGGGTAGTAGGCTGGCAGGTGTTGGGTGGAATGCCTGAACAACTCATGATGAGTGCCTTACGGCAAGCGCTGCTGAGTCGGCAACCCGCCGAAGGACTTGTGGTCCACTCCGACCGGGGCGGGCAGTACTGTAGTACTACTTACCAACGCTTGCTCACCGAGCGACACTTCGTGCGCAGTATGAGCCGCCGGGGTGAGTGCTATGACAATGCCCAAGCCGAAAGCCTGTGGTCACGGGTGAAAACGGAGGTACTCCTAAGCCGCTTTACCTTTGCTTCTGTGGCTGAGGCGCAAGCCGAGCTGGCCACGTATTTTGACTACTACAATTACCAGCGGCGGCACCCGGCGTTAGGCTACGAGTGCCCGCATATATTTGAACAACAAGTTCTTTTAACGAACGCCCAACTCTGTCTCACCTAACCCGACCACCTCAGAAGGGGACCCACTAGTCGTCGCCGGAGCCATGGCACCGGTGGCCTAAACGGTGAACCAAGGCTCTCATTCGAGCACATCGAACCGGGTGGGGCCACTGCTGAGCAAGTGGCCAAAGAGCGCGTAAAAGCCCAGATCACGACGGCTTACTTGGTCCAGTCCGGAAGCCGTTTGTCGTCTGTTCCCTCCCATTTCGACCGTCTCTTCTGGAACCGCCCTTTCTACAGGAATAGAAGGGGCGGTTCCGGAAAAGACGGTCAACAGGCGACTAGGGGTTAACGTGCTTGAGCTTCCGGCGGCGACGCTCTTGGGCCTGCTTTACGCGGCGGTGCAGGGCTTCCCGGGCGGTTTCTGGCTGCTGGGCAGCGGCCGGGGTAGTTTCGGTCTGGATGGGCTTGGTCGACATACAAAAGAAGGTTATGGTCTGCTCAAAGATAATCTTCTCCGGCACATACGGGCGCACCTTGCTTCCTCGAACGAGTGACGACCCCGGCTACTGGTTCGGTTTGACGTGCTAGGGTAGGGCTTAAGGCTAAACGAGGCAGCGATAAGACGTCCCCCTGAAACAAAGCGCTTTGCCGCTTTTAGGTAGTACTTGTTGAGCCTGCGTTTATGTAATGATACAGAGCAAACGCTGCTCCTCTTTAGAAAGCGTTTGACTGTTGAAGGGGAATGCGGCAGGTATATAGAGTGATAATATGACCTATTAGCGTGCAAGGATAAATTAGGCCGAGCCTTCTAGGCACAAAAAAAGCCGTCCCTACCCGGACTACTTGAATCCTGCATTTTTAGGCTGCAAATGCACTTTTGCCTGAAATGGGGGCGGATGCCCTGCAGATTAGGGCAATGATACTCTAGAGACGCCGCTAGACATCAGCTTCAATTGAAAACAGCTGCTATATTGATTTACTAGCAGTGCAGCTATGAAATCCACATCCGCTAATAGAATGCAAGTCAAATCCGTATAGCTCACTTTATATATTCACCAAGCACATCATTAACGAAGTGAGGTATATCTTCTGGATCGGTTTCTATAGATGCCAAGTAGGCATCAACTTCTGGACTTTCTAAAGGAACAAAACGACAATTAGCAATAGATCCGTCAACTTGAGTCAAATCAGAGATAGACCCACGCACGATAAGAAGGAAGGTGCTTGTATTAGCCTGAAGCCAAGAAACAAAAATATCATGACCCTCCAATAAACGGTCGTTTACTGGAGGGCTTCATTAGCTGCCAAAACGGCTCGAAAATGCAGGTTTTCGGGGGCATCGCTATTAGCCTTTACTTGGATAGCTATTCTGTTTTAAAGGCATCAATCTTCTATCAGCGGTGACTATCTTTGTAACAGGCATTCTCGTTTTATGTAAATAACTCGTTACGGTGAAGGCATTCGTCTATGGGATAGAATCTCCCATCCTATTCTATCTTTAACGGATGCTGCCTATGCCTACCCGTACTCGGTTATTCGCTACTTGCCTGCTACTGGGGGTGTTTACTAGCCTAAGTAGTTGCCAGAAAGAGTCCACACCCCTCACCGTCCGTGAACGCCTAATGGCCCGCACGTGGCGGGTAACGGGAGGAACGGAACAAGAGGGATCGGCTCCTGTCCAAGACAGCTATGCCAGCGCCAGCCCCTGCTTTCTGGATAACCTCTACACCTTTAACGCCGACCAGTCGATCGTCCTAGACGAGGGCCCAACCAAGTGCGACCCGCTAGCTGACCAGGCCTACACAGGTACCTGGACCTTATCGGAGAATGACCAGGTGCTGGAGGCCAACATTCCGCAACGGGCGGTCCCCCCGGTTTCGGCCGTCAACTACCGTATTTTCGGCACGATCGAAGAATTGACGGAAACGACGCTCATTGTTACCTGGCGCTTCACAAGCCCCACTAGCGGGCTGCCGAATGTGCGGCGAATAATCTATACCGGGCAGTAACCCCTTGGTCAGTTGCCCCTTTCCCCTTGTAGGGGAAATAGAGAGGCATTCCTGCGGGGTGGTTGCTCTTGCCTGCTGGGGAACGGAAAGGTGAGAGGTGTTCCACTAGCTAAATCAGTAGCAACAGGAGACGCGAGCGTAGCCAATCTTCATAGACTAAGTACAAGTTTTCCATCAAGAAGATATGCAATCTGTACTTCATAGCCTGTACCAGTTTAGTGAACTGACTTTCGCTCGGTTAAGGCCCTTTTCTTCAAAGCTTACTGCAAGTGATTGTACAGCTAAACGCGGGATGGTTCAGCCGTTGTTTCTCAAGCGCTTGGGCTACCTGGTAGGGCTGGCGAAAATTGAACTCATCGGGCCATACCAACAGATTGCTAAAAATCAAGGTATAAAGTGGGGAGGAAGCCACGCCGAGATCCTGCTTTCTTGGACCGTTTGGGTCCAAGCCATGGTGAGAAAACACCCCCTCATATACGTCTAACAAAAGGCTGGCG
>NZ_JZIR02000227.1:0-794 GCF_000961955.2 Hymenobacter sp. AT01-02 | reverse complement strand
GTCTCACCATCGGGAGTCATGTAAATGACCGCCTCATATGTTCGCTCAGCTAGTAGCTCATCAAAACAAGCTGCTATAGGCTCTACTCGCAATACCATTCCTGCGCCACCACCAAAGACATAGTCATCAATCTGGCCGTGCTTGTTGATGGCGTAACGGCGTAGATCGTGCAAGTGAATCTCGGCTAGTCCCTTGTCTTGCGCACGCTTTACAATGGAGTGGGCAAAAGGACTACCCAGCAAATCAGGCTGGCACGTGACAATGTCGATACGCATGACGGCAGGATGACTTATAAACTAAGACGGCTCGTCGAACTCGTCAGGTTCATCCCGGTCTCGTGAAGCAGGCGTCAGGTACACGTCCAGCAATCCTTCGGGCAAGCGTACGTGCAACTGCTGCTGGGCATCATCCGCATGTAAGATGAGCTCATCAACTACCGGAATCAAGACTTCCTGGCCCTTGTAGCTCATGGCTAACACATCCTGCTGGGGAAGCTCGTAGAACGTTTCTACGGTACCCAGCTGTCCTAGCTGCTCATCAATTACGGTGTACCCGATTACATCATGGAAGTAGAACTGGTCTTCTTCCAGCGTAGGTAGGTCCGCCAAAGCACGCCATAACTTTGCGTTGCGCAAAGGCTCGGCATCTTCTACGCGGTCTATTCCCTTTAGCTTTAGAAGTACCCGGTTATCGGTTTGGGGCTGTAGCTTTTCTACCCCGTAAGGTACTAGCTTGCCAGGAGCCGAGGGCATTTCCAATAGAACCGAAGGGAGCTTGCGATAGTCGTCGAGGTT
>NZ_JZIR02000226.1:0-3654 GCF_000961955.2 Hymenobacter sp. AT01-02 | reverse complement strand
CGGCAGCGGGTGCTGCGTAGGCACTGTTAGCGGCGCTGCCCGTAGCGGGTGGCGTCGCTTCGCTTATGCTTGGCTAATCCTACTTTTGGCTGAGTTTGACCTCCTGATGACCATTGCCTTTTTCTCCGACGTGCACGGCAATCTGCCGGCCCTGGAAGCGGTGCTCTCCGACCTGGAGCAGCGCCGCTCCGACATGATTTTCTGTTTGGGCGATTTGGTGGGCTACGCACCCTGGCCCAATGAAGTGGTGAATGAAGTGCGGCGGCGTGGCATCCCTACGCTGGCCGGCAACTACGACCAGGGCATTGGCCTGGCTAGCGACAACTGCGGCTGCGCCTACAAGACGGACACGGAAAAGGAGTTGGGTGCGC
Source organism: Hymenobacter sp. AT01-02 (assembly GCF_000961955.2). NCBI lineage: Bacteria > Pseudomonadati > Bacteroidota > Cytophagia > Cytophagales > Hymenobacteraceae > Hymenobacter > Hymenobacter sp. AT01-02. The sequence continues at coordinate 3,283 of NZ_JZIR02000226.1, read as the reverse complement.
AGAGCATTGCCTTTACCAATCAGGTCATCGGGGCTGAGGAGCGGCGGTATCTGCGCTGCCTGCCCAAGCACCTGCGCGTAGACTTTCAGGACGAGCCCTGCACGCTGAGCTTGCTGATGGTGCACGGCTCGCCCCGCAAAATCAACGAGTACCTGTTCGAGGACCGTCCCGAGGCCAGCTTCCGGCGGGTGCTGGAAGACGCCGGCGCGGATATTCTGCTCTTCGGCCACACCCACAAGCCCTACCACCGCACCTTCGCCTACCGAGCACGCGGGTCAGATCCGCTACCGGCACGCGCTCAACATCGGCTCGGTAGGCAAGCCCAAGGACGGTGACCCGCGGGCAGCCTACCAACTGCTGCACCTGGACGAGCACTCCACGCTCACTTCCCCGCAGAGCGTGCGCTCCGAACTGGTGCGCGTGGCCTACGATGTAGAAAAAGCCGCCCGCGCCATCGAGGCCTCGCCGCTGCCCAACGAATACGCGGACATGCTCCGCAACGCCTACTAACGCTCGAGTCGCCATGACGATTATTCCGCTCACCGAAGCTCACTGGCCGGCCGTGAAGGCCATTTACGAAGCCGGCATGGCCACCGGCAACGCTACGTTTGAAACGCAGGCCCCGGCTTGGGAAGCCTGGGACAAAGGCCACCTGCCGCACAGCCGCCTAGTGGCCGTAGACGACGTGGGCACGGTGCTGGGCTGGGCCTCCCTCTCGCCGGTTTCGGGGCGCTGCGTGTACGGCGGGGTAGCCGAAATCAGCATCTACGTGGGCGCAGAAGCCCGCGGGCGTGGCGTGGGCCGGCTTCTGCTGCAGGCGTTGATTGCCGAGTCGGAGGCCCATGGTATCTGGACGCTGCAAGCCGGCACGTTTGAGGAAAACCAGGCCAGCATCGGCCTGCACACGCAGGCTGGCTTCCGCATCATCGGCTACCGCGAACGAATTGGTCAGCACCACGGTGTGTGGCGCAACACAGTGCAGTTGGAGCGGCGCAGCCCCACCGTCGGCACCTAACCTACTGCTGCTGACGGTAATCGTACCCGCCGCGTCAGCGCCCGCCATCCTGGCACATAGGTGGTGGGGCAGAGCAGCAACCCAGTAGGCCCGCAGGTGCTGCTGTCCGGCCTGCTGTCAAACCACATGGGACCGGGTGGCGGGGGCTGTGCCAGTATCGCAATCGTAGCGAAAGCTTAGTACGCTATCTACGCCTTATTGTCTTAGCTGCGTTAGCCAACTGGTAGCGTCCACACGCGCTTTCCATGGCTGCCCTGTTGCGTTCAGTCATTGTCCGATGACTGGCTGCGTCACGCAGAGGCTGATGAAGAGAAGTCGGCCGAGTAACTGCATGGGGGCAGCCGTTACGTGGAGCAAGCGGACGGATAGGGTAAACTACGACTGAAGTTGCGTTGCCTTGATGCGCTCTTATTCAGGCATTTCCACAGCTCTGCTCATGCCAAATATTATGTTTAGAAATTATTCCGGGAAAGGGGGACGGCTAGTACTAGCTTCCCAGTTTCTATAAAGTTCTATTCCGCATGCCATTTACTGCTGCCTCCCGAGCCTTGTCTTGGCATAGTGTGTCCGCGTTCCCCCGTGCTGATGGTCTCCTGCTGCTACTGGTCGGGGCAAGTGCTTGTAGTAGCCAAACCAACCCTCAGGACTTTCTTCATCCACAGGAACATCTTCTCTTCGCCGAACTCGGCAACCATATTACCTATGATATCCCAGTGGTACCCTCCGGACTCCGGCAGGTCATCCAATACGAGGGAAGCTTGCCCCTAAATATTGCCGAGATAATATCTATGCGCTAGTAGAGTCGCTTGTTCCGGGGAGGCTCCCTCTTCTACTAACATCTGCACAACTTCTGTTAATGGCTTCCCTTGGTGAAAAAGGCTACAACATAACAAAGAAGGATAAGTGCAGTGCGATAAGCACTGATGAGCGAAGGGGATAATTGCCTAAACAGAAGGTTTATTAGGGTGTAGTGGCTGTTGCAGAACCCTCAGCGGTTAGGTGCTTTCATGACTACTGAGCCGATTGAGTAGTCGGTGGCCCGTAGTTCCTCGTCGGAAAAGGCTGGTTGGAGGAGGCGCAGGCGGCTTGGGTAGTGCAACGGGGAGCCCAAGTTGCTGTTGAGGACGAAACTTGAGCAGCTTTTTCAGATTGTAGGCCATGGCCGCCAGCAGCATCGTCTTATGCGCGCTAGCTCGTCCACGCGTGTTGACCTGGCGCAGAAGCCGCATGCGTTGCCCTCGTCGGCTTTGCTGCCGGGCAAGCACCCGGCGTTAATTCGGGTCATAGCCGTGCGCGTGACCTTGCGTTTGGTGGTTTTCGGCGCACACGAGGCTTTGCGCGGGTAGAGCCGACTAGCGGGTAGAACTACCGGGTGCAGCTGAGGTCGAGTGCCAGGGCAAGTCTTCGTCTACCTCGTAGCCCAGGAAGTAGAGAATATCGAGCCGCGTAGCACAGTGCTCAACCAGGTTTTCCAGCCGCCCTACGAGCACGAGTTTGAAGAACACCATGGGGTCGAGCGAGGGCTGACTGGCGTGGCTATAAAGCGCTTGGGTCTCCTAGTAGAGAAAGCGCCAATCGACGAGCTAGGCTAGTCGACAATAGAAGTTATGGACCGGCGCGCGCTCAGCAAGGCGGAAGCGCGTAACCGCCACGCCCGTTTTGCGAGACGCACCGCACCCATTAAATCCGCGGCCTAGGCCCTGACAGAAATCTCTATTCTTCCTCTTATGCTATCCATGCGCAAACAGTGAGCAGTTTACGCATGGTTATTTTTCTACAACCTAAATCTAATCCTAGCAGCTTCTAAGTAAGCAGCTATTTTTACTGTTCGTCTTATTTGTTTTGGAAGCCTATGGCGTTATGGTGTCGTGCTGTGTGGAGTTGTCTGCTGAGTGCCATAGTTTTTTGGGCAAGCACACCGGTCAGCGCACAGGATGTGAGTCCCCTCGATTTTCGCTTCGAACACCTAACCGTCGATAATGGCCTCGCCCATAGCGACGCTATGGCCGTGACCCAGGACCGGGATGGTTTTGTGTGGGTAGGCACCAACCACGGCCTCAGCCGCTACGATGGGTACCGGCTCAAGCACTACCTGCTGCCAGTCAACCGCCGCAATGGATTGCCTAGCAACCGGATAAAAGTGCTACTGGCTGCTCCCGATGGTCAGCTTTGGGTAGGGGCCGAGCGGGCGGGGCTGATGCGCTACGTGCCCAACCACGAGACATTCGTTAGCCTCGATGAACAGCAGGTGCCCGCCGCCGACCGGCC
>NZ_JZIR02000225.1:0-2215 GCF_000961955.2 Hymenobacter sp. AT01-02 | reverse complement strand
AGCTTCTTCGCTGCGCAGCGAAGAAGCTTGCTCGGCGTTGGGAAGCTGCATTGCAACCCACCGCACGCCATTGAGAAACTTGGGTATGCCCGTCAATTCGTCGACTAGCTGGCTGAGCAGCGCTACCCACCAGCAAAGGGCGTTGGCCGCCCGTAACGGGCCACGCAGGGGGCGGCCCGCTGGCTACGCCCCCTGCGTGCCCGAAGCAAATACCTCCTGGATGCGGGGGCACGGCAACCGGGGCAGCCAAGCAGGCGCCGGCTGTGCTGGCCTAGGCTCGCCAGATGCCCTTCGCGTCCTCCTGGTCTACTTTTTTACAGGGGTAAGTGGCTGGGCGTAGGGCTTTGGGCAGGGCGGCTGCTTGCAGCTCGGGGATGCTAGTACCCTCCACGCGCACCACCGTCACGTCGGTCATGCCCACGAAAGCGAATACGGACTTCAGGTAAGGAACGACAAAGTCGTACGCGGCCATGGGGCCTGCGGAGTAAACCCCGCCGCTGGACATGGCTACGTATACCTTCTTACCTTTCACCAGGCCTTCGGGGCCAGCCGCCGTGTAGCGGAAGGTGATACCTGCGCGGGCAATGTGATCAATCCACGCCTTGAGCGTGGAGGCAATGCCAAAATTGTAGAGGGGAGCCCCCACGACAACGATATCAGCGGCCATCAGCTCGGCAATGGCTTCGTCGGAATGGCGCACGGCGGCCTGCTGCTCGGGTGAGCGGCCTTCGGCCGGCGTGAAGAAGGACTGCAGGTGCACTTCTTCCAAATGGGGGAAGGGCTGGTTGGTTAGGTCGCGGACCGTCACCTGGCTGCCCGGATTGGCAGCTACCAGTTTTTCAACCAGGCCATTCGCCAGTTGGTTGCTGTAAGATGCGGCCCCCCGGGGGCTAGAGAGAATTTGCAGAATCTGCATGAGAGAGAGGGATAAGAGAATGAATACTGCTTGTAAAGTGAAGACGAAACAAATGTAGGTACATTTACTTACATAAGGTAAGTAGGTGATAAAATGTTTTTAATAAATAAAAAGAAAGTAGTTACCTTTTGGTAAGTGACTTCGTTTTCTGCGTATCTTTACGGTAGCAGTCAAATCCTCCTCTCATGGAAACCCATTCGCATACTCACTGCCTGAGCGCCATGCCGGCTTTACGCCAAGCCCTGACAGTCCTCAATGGCAAATGGAAGCTCCCGATCCTGATGGCCCTGCGCACCGGCAGCAGCCGCTTCGGTGAAATTGAGCGCAGTGTGCCCGGCATTTCGGGTAAGGTGCTGGCTAAGGAGCTAAAGGACCTCGAAGACCACCGGCTTATCCAGCGCCTCGTGCAGCCGGGCCCGCCCGTGGCGGTGAGCTACGTCGTGCTGCCCTACGCCCAAACCCTGGACCCCATCATCTTTTTGCTGCGCGACTGGGGCTCCCAGCACCAGCAGCTTCTAGAAAGCACCGCCTCGGCTAGCTCGTAGGCGGCTTGGAATCCTTGCTAAGTAGGAGCCGTAAAAGCTTCATTTTCGCCTATCAGGTCTACTACTTGGGGCCATACGAAGTATTGGCTACTTACTCTTGGAAGAGCATGACGCCAACCGCGGCGGGGCCGCATTCAGGTTAACCGTAGTGTAGAGCGTTTACCACATGCAACGGAGCAAAGTCCTCTGCCGACTGCTTATGAGGTAGTTTTAACTGCCCTTATGGGTAAGTGACGCGTATGATCCGCCTTTCTTTGTCTCGCTGCTTATGCGTGTTCTATCCCAGTTATTGTGCTTGGCGCTGAATCAGGCTGGTTGTTCGTGGTTTGACCACGGTGGCCTGACCACGGTCAAAGGCAGGGTGGAATTTAGTTAAGTTGCTTCGTGTATTGTGGTAAAGAAGTGCTCCTTCGAGCGAGCAGGGCCATTGCAGAGGATAAAAGTCCCTACCACCAGCTGCGCTTGTATGCCAATCATCCGGTCTTGTGCAATTACGCTCACGGCGTCGAACTCGACGTGCCGGGACCGTGCCCCAATGTGCCGATCCTGCCGGGTGCCCTCTATGAAGGGCATGGCAAGGCCTGCGGCCACTGGGTAGTCGTTGCTTAGCATTTTTCACACTTAGCCGACGCGCTCCGGGCCCACTAACGGGCCTACCTACTCGTGCGCCAGCCTTTGTTAGACGTATATGAGGGGGTGTTTTCTCACCATGGCTTGACCCAAACGGTCCAAGAAAGCAGGATCTCGCGTGGCT
>NZ_JZIR02000224.1:0-2954 GCF_000961955.2 Hymenobacter sp. AT01-02 | reverse complement strand
TCACCTGCCCGCTGGATAGCGAGCCCGAAGCCATAGTGAGATATACTTTTGCCAGCAGACTGCTGGCGGCACCCTTGCTGGGGCGGCCCGGCTCGTAGCCCGCGCTCGTGGTCGATTTCAGGTTGGCTTCGGCCAGCTTCAGGTTGTCGATGATCAGGCGTATACATCCTTCACCGGAGTGCGCGGCTGTTGCGGATCGGCACCCTCCGTCACGGCCTTCTCGAACACTGGCACGGCGCCGTAGGCCCGCACGAGTAGGAAGTACGCCCAGCCCCGCAGGAAATACAGTTGCCCGAGCGCGTTCTGCTTCACCGTCTCATCGGCCGTCGTCATGGACGTGATCTGCGAAATCCCAAAGTTGCAACGGTGAATCAGGGTATAGGGGCCATTCCAGCCGTAGTCGATGCCCCAGTAGGATTGATAGTTGCCAGCGCCCACGTCGCCAAAGGCCCAGCTAGGCCCCGTGGCGTCGTCCGAGTCGTAGTCCCATAGGTTCGGAAACGGCCCGTAGCGGAACATAGAGCCCGACGCCAGCGTGTTGAGTGCGCCGTTGGCAATAAAGTTGGCGTCAGTTACCTGATCGGGCGTAACGAAATCCAGCGGCTTTTCTTCCAAAAAATCAGTGCAAGCAGTGCTAGCAAGTGAAGCAGCAAACAGGAGGGCAAGTACTTGTATCTTTTTCATCTGATGAGAGACTACCTAAGTCTTGAGATTAGAAGCCAGCGCTTACCCCCAGGGTGAAGGTGCGGCTGTTGGGATAGGAATTCATGTCAACACCACGGCGGGAAGCATCACTGCCGAAGGCGTTAACGTCCGGATCGTACCACTTGTATTTGGTGAAGGTCAGCACGTTGCTAACGCTGGCGTACACGTTAATGGCATCAATGAAGGGGGCTGGGTTCTTGAAGACGTAACCCACGTTGATATTCTTCAGGCGCACGTAGGAGCATCCTGCACCAGACGGTCCGAGAGGCGTGGCTGGCGCGTATCAGCGGCCAGGGCCTTCGGCCAGGTAGCGTTGGCGGCATTTTCGGGCGTCCACCGTCCGTCGTACACAAACTGGGGGATGTTGGCCACCTTGCCCATCCGAATCTGGTACAGGTTGGTATTCACAATGTCGTTGCCCTGTACGCCCTGGAAGAACACGCTCAGGTTGAAGTTCCGATACGAGAAGCTGTTAGTGACACCGAAGTTGTATTTCGCGTTCGTATTGCCAATGATCCGGCGGTCATTGGCCGTAATGGCGGGGTCTTCATCGAAGTTTTTGTACTTGATTTCCCCAATCATCATGCGCTGTACTTCCTCCGACTGGCCCGCGTAGTAGGGGTCAGCCACTACCTCCGCTAAGTTGTCGTAAAAACCGTCTTCCACGAAGCCGTACACCGTACCAATGGGCTGTCCGTTGCGCTGCAGGAAGAAGTTGTCGAAGTTGTTGTAGAGGCTACCGGCAAACTGGTCGCCGGGCAGATCCAGCATCTGGTTGCGGTTGAAAGAGATGTTGGCGTTGAGATTCCAGTTGAAACGCGGCGTCGTTACGAGTGCGCCAATGCCGGAGATTTCCAGGCCCTTGTTCTCCACGGTGCCGAAGTTGGTGAGTTGGGTAGTAAAGCCCGTGCTGTTCGGAATCTGGATGGGCTGCAACAGGTCGTGGGTCTTTTTCTTGTACACATCCACTGTCACCGTGAAGCGGTTCTGCATAAAGCCCATATCCACGCCGGCATTTACTTGGTCCGTAGTTTCCCACCGACGAGGTTCACATCGGCCGGACCGCGCCAGGTTACGTCGGCATAGCCGGGCTGCAATGCGCCGTTGATGGGGTAGGCCGAAAATGCGAAATAGGGTAGGGAGCGGTAGGACCAATGCCCTGGTTGCCCGTCTGGCCGTAGCCCACCCGAAATTTCAGGGTGCTAAACAGGTTCATGTCCTGCACAAAGGTTTCGTCGCCCGCATTCCAGGCCAGCGCAAACGAAGAGAAGTTTGCGTACTTATTGCGGGTGGTGAAGCGGCTGGAACCATCGCGGCGGAACGAAGCTGTAGCCAGGTACTTGCCTTTGTAGCTGTAGTTGACGCGTCCCAGCATAGAGAACAACCCGTTTTCCGACTTGCCACTGCCCAAGGTCTTCTGGTTGAGACCAGCACCGATATTGTTGTTTTGCAGCAAGTCGTCGGGGAAGCCGCGCACCGACATGTTGCGGTAATAGGAGTAGCCCGTTTCCCGCGTTACGGCTGCTACGGCATTGACGCTATGGTCCTGGTGAAAGGTGCGGTTGAAATTCAGGATAGATTCCAGCGTAATGCCACGCCACGTATCATCCGCAGAGTAGGCGTAGCCATTAGTGGTGCGCGCCTCCTGCAAGCGGCGGCTGTAGTACACTTCCCGGTTGTTCACATTGTAGTTCACCCCTAGGTTCTGCCGGAAAGAGAGATAGTCGGTAAACGTCAGCTGCGCGTACGTCGAGGAGTAGATACCTGTAGAGTGGGTCTGGTCCTTGGCTGTGCGGGTGTAGTTGTAGGGGTTAGCAGCGGCGTACCAGGAGGTATTGTCTTCCCGTGCTTTCGACTGGGGGGAGGATACCGGATAGGTAGGCGGGAACACCAGCGCCGAGCTGATGATGCTGGCCTCGTTGCCGTTGGAGTTGGTTTTGCCCAGGTTGTAGGTTGTGAAGCTGATATTGTTGTTGGTACCTAACTCAATCCACTTGTGCACTTTCCGCACAATGTTAGCCTGCAAGCCGTAGCGCTTAAAGCCTGAGTTGACGATAATACCCTGCTGATCCAGCATGTTGCCCGATACCGAGTAGGTGCCTTTGTCGCTGCCGCCCGACATGCGCAGGGTATAGTCCTTGGTGAGGGCCCGGCGGAAGATTTGGTCCTGCCAGTTGGTACTGTAAAGCCGTCCGGGTAGGAGTCGCCGGCCGTGCGTTCAGGAAGTCTTCTGGGGGCTGGCAGGTAGG
>NZ_JZIR02000223.1:0-1339 GCF_000961955.2 Hymenobacter sp. AT01-02 | reverse complement strand
TTCGCCACGTGTGGCTGCGCTCTACGTGGGGGCTTGATGGCCGCTCGCGCTTCTCGTACAGCCTAGACGGCGACACGTACATCCCCTTCGGTGCCCCTTACCAACTCTCGTGGGGGCATTACCGCGGCGACCGGCTGGGGCTGTACTGCTTCAACGACCAAGGAGAAAAGGGCATGGTCGATGTTGACTACTTCCACTATGCCATGCAAAAGACGCCGACTAATGTTTCTTCCGACAAGCCGTAAAGAACATGGTGGCAGGCAATAGCCTATGTTTGCAGGCATAAGTCAGCAAACACAGGCTCAACCATAGCTAACACCTTCTAGACTAATCAGAACCTGGTGGCTCCGTACGGCCCCACGCCAACGGCTACCTGGTTCTTTCCCCTAAATTCATGCGCACCACCCGCTTGCATAGCTACCAGGCCGTACGCGGCAGCACTCTGCTACTGCCCCCTGTTCTAGGGTTGCTGCTTGGCTCCCTCCCATTTACCAGCCTTGCTCAGCAACGGCCATTGCCCCCGCTGGAAGCCTTCCCGCTGTCGGCCGTGCAGCTGCTCGACAGCCCGTTTCTGGCGGCCCAGCAAACCGACAAGGCCTACCTGCTGGCCCTCGACCCCGACCGCCTGCTGGCACCTTACCTCCTCGACGCGGGCTTGCCTACGAAAGCCGAACGCTACCCCAACTGGGAAAACACCGGCCTGGATGGCCACATCGGCGGGCACTACCTCTCGGCCCTGGCCCTGATGTACGCCGCCACCGGCGATGCGCAGGTGCAGCAGCGCCTGACGTACACGGTGGAGCAGCTGGCCCGCTGCCAGCGCCAGAATGGCAACGGCTACGTGGGCGGCGTGCCGGGCGGCAAGGCCATGTGGGCGCAAATCAAAGCGGGCAATATCCAGGTCGGCGGCTTTGAGCTCAACAAAAAATGGGTGCCACTCTACAACCTGCACAAGACCTACGCCGGCCTGCGCGATGCCTACCTGTACGCGGGCAGTGCACAGGCCCGCGCGGTGCTCATCGGCCTCACCGACTGGATGGTAGACCTCACGGCCGGCCTCACGGATGCGCAGGTGCAGCAGTTGCTTATCAGCGAGCATGGCGGGCTGAATGAGGTATTCGCCGACGTAGCCCAGCTCACCCGTGACCCTAAATACCTGCGGCTGGCCCAGCGCTTTTCGCAACGCCAAACCCTGGAGCCCCTACTGGCGGGCCAGGACGTTCTCACTGGCCAGCACGCTAACACCCAGATACCGAAAGTTATCGGCTTCAAGCGGGTAGCCGAGGCGGGCGGCGACACCACGTGGGCGCGGGCGGCTAACTTCTTCTGGCAAACGGTG
>NZ_JZIR02000222.1:0-736 GCF_000961955.2 Hymenobacter sp. AT01-02 | reverse complement strand
GGGTCGGTAAACAACGCCAGATGCCGGTGAAAGCGCGCCCCGCACGTGCCGTGCTCTGGTTGGGAATGGCTGAGGTCATGAGGTGGGACTTGCGGGTGAAAGGACTGCCTTTCATAGGAGGTCCTTACGCGGCGGCCGAAGGCTATCCGGTTGAAGAAGCCCACATCCAGTACCTCTCGCCCTGTCGTTACAAGCCCCTTAGCCGACGGGGCTACTACGCCTTCACGAACCCGACTCAGCTTGCCCCGCTACAACGCTGCCCACAGCGTCATCCCAATGAGCCGTGTAATTCCGCCCGTTTGGAAGAAAAACCCCGCTAAGCAGCGCGGGGCTTCCCTGGACCGTGTTATTTCAATAGGCGTACGTCGTAGATGCCACCGGCGGTAGAGCCCGGCGCCGCCGCGAATTTTACGTTCAGGACCGGAGCCGCGCGCATGGCTGCAGGCAGGTCGTAGTCGGCTTCGTAAAATTCGTCGCCCCGGCTGCCGTCCAGCTTCACTTCTTTCAGCGGCTTGCCATTGACCAGAATAGTGAAGTAGCGGTTTTTGTCGCCGCCAAAGTAGGTCAGGCGCAGCGTTTTGGCCTCACGCTTGGGGTTTTGCAGATTATAGCTAAACCAATGGGCCGCATCGCGCCAGTGCCGCTCCCGGAAGGTACCGGCCTGGCTTTGCTCGCCCTCGAAGCCGTGGTCCGATTCGGGCTGCTGCTCGCCGGGGCTCACCTGGTCGACGGTGCG
>NZ_JZIR02000221.1:0-2006 GCF_000961955.2 Hymenobacter sp. AT01-02 | reverse complement strand
GTTCGACCCCGCCACTAAGTTTATGCGTGGTCGCCTCGCCGATGGCTCTTGGGTGAAACCCTTTGATCCGCAGTATCCTTACTACGAGTACATGTACCGGGAAGCCAACGCCTGGCAGGTTTCCTTTTTCGCCCCTCACGACATGCCCGGCCTAATAGCCTTGTACGGTGGGGCTCAGCCTTTCGAGGCCAAGCTGGATTCGTTGTTCACCGTGCCCTGGAATCCCTCCCATATTGCCCGCAACGTATCGGGCTTTATTGGGCAGTACTGCCACGGCAACCAGCCCGACCACGAAACGCCCTTCTCCTACTACTTCATTGGAAAGCCGGAAAAGTCGCAGCGCCGGCTCGATGAGATTATGGACAAGTTCTACGGTATGGGCAAAGACGGCCTGGGTTACTCTGGCATGGACGACGCGGGCGAAATGTCGGCCTGGTACGTGTTCAGCTCCACGGGCCTTTACCCGTATTCTGCTGCCGACGCCAAGTACCTTGTGAGCGTACCTCTCTTTGATGAAGTCAGCTGGAAAGCCGATAACGGCACCACATTCACTGTGAAGAAAACGGGCAACGGCCGCAGCCTAAGCACCATTAAGGTAAATGGGCACACCAACCAGGGCTACTTCGTGGACCACACCTTGTTCCGTACGGGGGGGCGCCTGGAAGTTTCCACCAAATAAATCTTCCTGGGGCAGCCCGGCACTACCCAGCCACTCCAGATCTACCTGTTCGGCCGGTTCGTAATCGTAAGCCGAGTTTTAATTGGAAACCCGGTTTTCTTCCTCCTGGCTACCTGCCGCGTGGCGGTTGAGGACCTTGCCGCTACCAATTTTCCAGGTGAAGCTTAGCAATATCTTCCGGCTTTCGTATTGGTTGTTCCAGGTCATATCCACGTTGCGGTAGCGCAAATAGCTGCGCCACTGGTCAGTATAGAATAGGTCGGTGAGGCGCAGGCTCAGCGTCGCTTTTTCCTGCCAGAGCTGCTTTTTCAGGCCTAGGTTGAGCGAGCCGTTGGCGCGGACGTGGTATAGTCCCTGCACCGTTGGAGAGCGATAGGTGCCCCCAACGGTGAGCGAGGTAGTGGCGCGGCAAAGTGAAGGTGTGGTCCGAACTTGCCGACCAACCGAAGCGCGCCAACCGCACAGTCTGGCCCTCAACCAGGGTACGAGTTTGCGCGTAGGAGCCCGCCAGCTGGTTGTCCACGCCCCACCATTTCGCCACGTCCGAGTGGCCCCCGGAAGACAGGACAAGCGTTGTGGCCTCGTCCAGGTTCTGCTCCACGGACGTGGAAATTTTCGTTTCGTCGTTCTGGTAGACGACGTTGTTAATGCCGTTTGTTTCGCGCAGGTAGCTTAGGCTCAGCACCTGAAAGTTCCGGTGGGTATACGTGAGCACCGCAGAGGTAGCCAAGGAGGGCAGTAGGTACGGGTTGCCCTGTTGAGCAGTGTAGGCATCGGTGTAGTTGAGAAATGGGTTCAGACTCTGGTAGTTCGGGCGCGTGATGCGCCGGCTGCCGGACACGCCGAGTTGGTCGTGCTGGGTGAGCTTGTAGGTTGCAAACAAGCTGGGGAATAGCTGCGCGTAGTTGCGCCGCACGCGCTGCCCAGTGGTCGGTGATTCGCCCACGGAGTGGGTTTGCTCCCCACGTAACCCGCCTTTCAGTTCCAGCTTACCCTGCGTTGTGCTCAAACTCAGATAAGCCGCCGTGATAGTCTCGTTGTAGGTAAACTGATTGGTACGGAGCCGGTCGGGCTGCCAAGTATCACCCACAAACGTATCGAAGGCTAGTGCGCTGCGCGTGGTCACCCAGCTCACTTTGGCGCCGGTTTCGGCCCGCCACGCTGTGCCCGCTACCGGGTGCACGTAGTCAGCCTTCGCCGCGCGCACAGTCACCGTCGACGAGGCGGCGCTGCGCAACCGGCCGGCGTCGCGGGCACTATCATTGAGGGGGAGAAGGCTAAATTGGCGAAGATTTGGTCGGCGGTAGAAGGGTAGCGAACGTAGTCG
>NZ_JZIR02000220.1:0-4761 GCF_000961955.2 Hymenobacter sp. AT01-02 | reverse complement strand
AACCGCCCTATGCGCGAAAAGTATCGGGTGCTGAATAACTTCCTCCGTACTTGCCCGCGTCTGGTCACGCGGCGGAGTTTTGCACCGTGAATAATGCAAACAAGCAACCGGAAATCATGGAAAAGCTCACGGGAAAAGTAGCGGTTATTACGGGGGGGACGTCGGGGATGGCGCTGGCCACCGCCAAATTATTCGTGGACCAGGGAGCCTACGTCTTCATCACCGGCCGTACTCAGGAGAAGCTCGACGAAGCCTTGCGAATCATCGGCCGCAACGTGACGGGGGTGCTGGGCGACGCGGCCAACCTAGCCGACCTTGACCGCCTATATGAGACGGTGCAGCAGGAAAAAGGCAAAATTGACGTGTTGTTCGCCAGTGCAGGGGCGGCCGGCTTTGGCAAACTGGGGGAGATTACCGAAGACTTCTTCGATTCCATCTTTGACCTGAACGTACGCGGTACGCTCTTCACGGTGCAAAAAGCCTTGCCCTTGTTCGCGGCGGGAGGCGCCATTGTGCTCAATGGGTCGATAGCCTCCATCAAAGGGTATGCCGCCAACAGCGTGTACAGCGCCAGTAAAGCCGCGCTCCGGGCCTTCGTTCGGGGCTGGCTGGTGGACTTGCAGGATCGCCACATTCGGGTCAACCTGCTGAGTCCGGGCGCTATAGATACACCTCTAATGGCCGCTTCTGGCTCAGATTTTAAGGCGCAAATCGCTCCCCTGATTCCGCGTGGTGAAATGGGTCGTCCGCAGGAGGTTGCTACCGCCGTCCTGTTCTTGGCTTGTGCTGAGGCTAGCTTCGTGAATGGAGTCGAGCTATTTGTGGATGGCGGCATGGGCCAGATTTAGGCTAATAACCATTCAGTTGGGCAACCACTCCCTTGCTGTATCGTCGCCAACGCACGTTTTAGATATTGACTTAAGTAATTGCACAAAGCACAGAAAAGCCATTGGCGCGATGCTAATGGCTTTTCTGTGCTCTATTCTGTAATATAATTCAACTACTACCCTAGGTATTGGCTTACACTTTTTCTTCTTTTAGGATGGTCCTTGCGGGATTTATGATATTGCTTTCGGACATGAGACAATGCTTACAGGTGGGGCAGCTTGGCTAGAAGTTGATGGTAGAAGTGCGGGGCCGCTACGTCTAACCACACGTAGCTCTGCATCATTTCGACCTGCGTGGCCGCTTCCATCAATGGCTCAAAGGGCTTGGGAATCCAGCAAAACAACATTGGCCGCTCTGCGTCTAAGAAATTGTTCTCCAGATAATACCACGTGTCAATTGGTGGTACATCGCTTTCATCCAGAAAGCAATTACTTTCTGCAAGCGTGATGCCGTCATGCGTAGTGAGCAGGGTTGAGAAACATAGAATACGTCCCAAACGTGAAAGATCGACCATAGGAGCGGTTGGCTGGCCAACGAGTTGGGTCCGCTGCTGTAGGGCCATGTGGAGGACTTGGGTAAAATACGCTACGTGATAAGGATCCACATTCCACGTGGTATAGCCTTGGTCAAGCGTGTACAATGGTCGATCATCTACCAGTGGATTAAATTGCCGAAACAGCGTTCCGTAGTTTCCAATCACCTCTTCACTGGCGGTAGCACGCTGTCTTGTCCAATGAATAACTTGTTGTAAGCACTTCAGGAAGTGAGACGGTTCCGTAGAAGGGAAAAGGGTTAAAATACATAGAAAAAACATAGACTGAAGGATATTGAGTAATGGCAGGGTTTTCTACCCTTCAGTCAGTAACATAATTGAAGTTATACGCGCCAACCAGGAAAAGTACTAGGTTTCGCCTTTGCTGGTCGCTGCGCTCGGCTTGGTACTTTACTGGGGACCAGGCTCTCGTTAACTCATTCCTACCACCAGGGCCGGTTAGCTATCGAGTGCCGGCCAGTTGCCAGGCGTTCACTGAAAGGAGTCAAATATTTAAAAGTAAGATGGCTGTCGTATGATCGTGCCACAGGCCTTCTACCTCAATACCTCCGTATGAAACACAATGTTGCTTCGCTTTATCATTAGGCCAAGCACCTTTACTTTTTTGGCTTCCTGCTGTTTGCAGCCGGTTCGTGTACCCAACAACAGGCAGAGCACGCCACGACAATTGCGCCAGCTCCGACTATGCCTTTTCAGCCTGTCAGCTATCAGCTTGCACGGCTCGATAACGCCTCTTTTCTAGACAGTTTACGGACTCTCCCTGCGCGCCGACAGCACGCTCATAAAGCACATTATGACCGGGAGTGCCGACTTTGATAGGGCAACCATTTATTACCGCTATCGCACGTTTGCACTAGGGCTTAACCGTGCTGAAGTCGTAGCAGCTATATCAGATTTTGACGGTATCTCAGGCAAGTTGCACCTGCTCCTATTCACACTTGAAAACCGATGGCTTACGAATGTAGTACTGGCGTTCCACTACGATGGAGCAGGGGCTATCGATGAGTTCACGTCAGTACAACAGACCTCATCCACGTTTCGCCAACAAACCGTAGCTAGTGAAATGATTGAAAAGCCTGATACGAAAGCAGGAAAGGACTCCGAGTGGCTAGTAGGTACCACAACTGCGCACTACATGCTACAGTTTGCAAATAACCGGTTCACCAAAAGGCAACTCGATAGCACTTACGTTATCACCCCTTACAAAGAATAATAACCACAGACTCTGCGAAGATGTAATGTCAGAAAATGGACAAACTAGCACGTTAAGGAATTTGAGTAACAGGTAGGTACAAGGCTCAATCGGTCGACTTGGCTGCGGCGGCTATACGATGATTGTGAATGACAATGCCTCGATGGCGCAGGTATGTGTAGAGCGTGACGTTGGAGATGCCTAGGCGCTGAACAACCTTATTTATTCCAAACGGTTGCTCACGATGTGACGGATTATCTACTTTGTGCGGTCCACTAGGTTCACCCGTCTCATTGCACTTCGCAGGCCAGCGTGAGCTCTCGGACGAGCTAGTGCCTGCGCTAATTGGCCGCGGACGGAAGCGTACGTCACAGCTGGCCTTCCGTTATTTCCTGGTTGTAGCGAATTTGACAAATGACGACAAAACCCCTACTAGACTATTTCGAACATGTTCTTCCCTTAACGGAAGCAGAAAAGTCTATCGTAGCAGCAGCTTTCCAGGAGCGAAAGGTTAAACGAAGGCATTTTATTCTGCAGAAAGGGGACGTATGCAAGCACCACACGTTCGTAGTGGCGGGCTGTTTTAGGAATGTACTTAGTAGACGAGAAAGGCAAAGAACATACGCTACAGTTTGCCATCGAAAACTGGTGGATAACGGACATTGCCAGTTTCTACGCAGCAGAGCCGAGTAGCCTCTACATAGAAGCGTTGGAACATTCGACCGTCCTGCAATTAAAGAAAGAAGACCAGAGCAAGTTTTTTGATGATAGCCTCACGTTTAACCGGATTTTTCGGACCCTTACGGAAAACGCACTAGTTAATGCGCATCGAAGAATCCTGCAAAACATCAGCTTCACTGCTGAGGAGCGGTATCTCGACTTTTTGAAACGATATCCGCAATTCCTGCAGCGGGTATCGAACGTGCAAATTGCCTCCTATCTGGGGGTAACGCCCGAATTTCTGAGCACTATTCGGAAAAAGATGGTCGGCTCTTAAGTTATCTTAAGCCTCTTTCTTAAGCTACCTTATAGGCTACCGCAGGCTAGCTCTTCCACCTTTGTGGCACTGGTACTCTTTAAAAACAACCAAGGTGGAAAAAAAAATAATTGCCGTAGTCGGCGCGACTGGTCTGCAGGGAACGGGCGTTGTCAATGCACTAGTGAAGGAGGGGTCTTTCACCATTCGGGCCGTTACCCGAAACCCTACTACCTATCAAGGCAAGGCGCACGAAGTAGTGCAGGGGGATTTGACGGACCTTACATCGATGACCAATGCCTTCAGGGGTGCGCACGGGGTATTTGTGGTCACTAACTTCTGGGAAGGAGCCGATGAGCTAGCACAAGGGACCCTGGCGGTTGAAGCCGCCCAAAACGCGCAGGTGCAGCACTTCATTTGGTCCACGCTGCCAAACGTGGAGAAAATCAGTGACGGGCAGTTTACCGTTCCTCAGTTTACGGGAAAAGCAACCGTTGATGAGGTGGTTAAAAATGCGGGATTTGCGCAGTATACCTTCGTGCAGCCGCCTTTTTACTTTCAAAACTTCCACGGTCACACGGCCCCACAGCAGCAACAGGATGGCTCTATCGGCTCGACCTTGCCTATTGACCAACCAAGAAAGTCCTGCACATGGCAGACATACATGATTTGGGAAAGGTGGTCGCCGGCGCGTTTTTACACCCCGAGAAGGTAGGAAATGGAACGTACTTATCCCTGGCCGCTGAAGTAAACAGCTTCCATGATGTTGTGGCGGCGTTCAAGGCCAACGGGAAAGACTATACGTTTTACCAGGTTCCGGCCGAGGCATTTACTCACTTCTTTGAGGGCGCAGAAGCCGTGGCGCAGTTGCTAGGCTATATGGAGGCGTACACGTATATGGGTCCCAATTCCGAAGCGCAAGTTCACTTGGCTAACGAAATAGCAACGGAGCCCTTTACCCCGCTCAAGGAATGGATCAAAGCATCCTGCTAGTAAGAAGAACTAGGTATTGTTTTTAAAGTCAGCAAGGGGTGTAAAAGCAGGCGACCGGTAGTTCATACTACCTAGCAATAAGACTCGCCTCAACTCGGTAGTAGAGATAACGATGCTACAAGGGACGGTGCCGGATCGATAGTAGTACGGAACGCAGTA
>NZ_JZIR02000022.1:0-26640 GCF_000961955.2 Hymenobacter sp. AT01-02 | reverse complement strand
GCAAAAGTGGTGCTAGCAACCAGCATAGCCGAAACCAGCCTGACCATTGAGGGCGTTACAATTGTAGTAGATGGCGGGTACGCCCGCGTGCCCCGCTTTGAGCCCCGCACTGGCCTAACAACTCTGGGCACGGAGCCTGTCAGCCAAGCCGCCGCCGACCAGCGCCGGGGCCGCGCGGGCCGCCTGGGGCCCGGCACCTGCTACCGCCTCTGGACGGAAGCCGAGTACCGAGAACTGCCTCATCACCTGGCCCCCGAAGTTCTAACCGCCGACCTCAGCCCTCTTGCCCTGGAACTAGCCCTGTGGGGTGCGCAAGATGCTACTGCTCTGCGCTGGCTAGATGCTCCACCAGCACCCGCCCTGGCCCAGGCCCGCGACTTATTAGTGCGCTTGCAGGCATTGGCTAGTACGGGGCAGCCTACGGCCCACGGCCGCGCGTTGGCGGGCCTGGGTTTGGCACCGCGCTTGGCGCACCTAGTAGCCCGTGGCCAAGCGTTAGGACACGGCGCTACGGCCTGTGCGTTGGCAGCGCTGCTTACGGAGCGTGATATTCTACGGCCGGCAGATGGGTCCTTTGGCCCACCCGATTTGCGTTTGCGTCTTGAAGCCTTGGCCACGGGACGAGCCCCCTTGCCTGGCTTGCTGCCAGACGGAGCAGCCGTGCGCCGGGTGCGGGAAGCGGCGGCCGTGCTGCGGCGCCGCACCGGGGCCCAGGGAGAAATTGAGCCGGATGTGGCGGGGCTGCTGGCGGCCCTCGCCTACCCCGACCGCCTGGCCCAACGCGAAACGTCCGAACGGGTGCGCTTAGTAAGTGGACAGCGGGCCATGCTCCCCGCGGAGTTTTTTGGGCAGCAGGACGTATTTTTTGCCGTAGCGGCTCTCGATGGGGTGGCCTCCCAGCCCCGAGCAGGTTTGGCAGCCCCCTTGAGCCGGGCCGAGTTGGAGGAGTACTTTGCTGATCAAGTAGAAACCCGCGACGAAGTACGCTGGGACGAAGCAACTGGCCGAGTAGTAGCCCGTCGTTTGCGCCGGTTGGGGGCCCTGGTCCTATCAGAAACCACCATACCCAACCCCAGCCCCGAAGCTATTACGGCGGCGCTGCTCGGAGCCTTGCGAGCGGGCGGCATCAGCAGCCTACCCTGGAGCGAGGCCGCTACACACGTGCGGGAGCGGTTGGCCTTTCTACATCATACGTTTCCAGAAAGCTGGCCCAATGTATCGGATGAGCACCTGGGTGCGGAGCTTGACGACTGGCTGGGACCCTACGTGACGGATATAAAATCTTTGGCGGCGTTGAGCCGCGTAGACTTGGGGGAGGCGCTGCTCAATTGGCTACCCGGGGGCTGGGCCCAACGCCAAGAACTAGACCGCCTGGCCCCGTCTCACCTAGAAGTACCCACCGGCTCCCGTATCCGCCTCGACTATGCCGACCCCGCCGCCCCAGTTCTGGCCGTACGGCTGCAAGAAGTATTTGGCTTGCTAGATACGCCTACTGTAGGCGGGGGGCGGGTGCCCCTCACGCTGCACCTGTTGTCGCCGGGCTACCGCCCGGCTCAGGTAACGCGCGACCTGCGCAGCTTCTGGACCAGCAGCTACTTTGAGGTGCGCAAAGAACTCCGGGGGCGCTACCCCAAGCACTACTGGCCCGAAAATCCCTTGGACGCGCAGGCTATTCGGGGTACTAAAAAGCAGAATGGAATGTAGCTTTTGGCGCCTTATACTTAAGCCGCAGCCACGGTTACTAACGCCTGGTTTATCAACTATTTATTGCTTCCGCCAAGCCAGCGTAGGGAATAGATTACTCAGCACCTGGCCGCGGTATGTTCTACCTGATTTTATTGTTGAGGTAAGCTTCCCGTATATTCCCTAACATTTTTCAAAAAATCCGGTATTACTACCACCCCCTACGCCTTCCAGCCCACGCGTACGTTAGCCCCGCCTAAGCAACCAAGGCCTTTGCTCCGCCCGACTTTCTGCCTGCATGATTGATCTGCTCGATGTAAACCTACAGCAAGTACCAGACGCCTATTTAGCGGGTACCTGGCGTGTAGCGGAGCGAATATTGAACCGAGCCAGTGCAACTACTCCCCTGGCCCAGGCCACTACCCTGCAATTACAGGAAGGTCATCTGCAAGTGGATACCGCAAGCCGCGCTATCCGCGGGCAATGGTCGGTGCAGCGCGATGCCCTGTTGAGCCGCCCCTACCTGCATTTGCAGCTACCCGACGAAGAAACGACTGCGCTGGTTACTCGTCTGCGACGGGCACCAGATGGTCACCTCCGCGCCCTCACTCTGTATTTCCAATCTGGTATGGAGTTGCAACTATTGCAGCCCTAGCCCCCTCTGCCCTCACCTATGGCTTTCTCCGAGGAATCTATCCATTACGAACGACTGCAAACCGCCGTGGATGCGGCCGGCGTGGGTACCTGGGACCTGAATCCGGTATCCGGCGAACTAGTGTGGTCGGCCCGCTGCAAAGAGCTGTTCGGCCTACCAGCTACCGATACCATTACCTATGAAGATTTCCTGCGGGGCCTCCACCCCGACGACCGTGCGCCCATCGACGCGGCCGTGCAGCGGGCCTTAGCACCCACCGGGTCGGGATTGTTCGATACAGAATACCGAATTATTGGCCTCCAGGAGAACCTTCCGCTACGGTGGGCACGGGCTACGGGACGGGCCTTCTTCAATGCTGAACACACCCAAGCCGTGCGGTTTATTGGTACCATCACCGACGTTACCAGCAAGCGCCAGCAGCAGGAAGTCCTGCGCCAGAGCGAGGAGCGCTATGCCCTAGCTTCCCTGGCTACCAACGACGCCATCTGGGACTGGAACCTAGTAGACAACACCATTAAGTGGAACCCGGCCGTACAGCGCGTGCTGGGCTACGGTGCCGATGCTTCTAACACGGCTGCGCATTGGTGGTACGACCATATTCATGCGGAAGACCGAGACCGAGTAGTTGATGGCATTCACGCCGTAATTGACGGCGGCCAAACGGACTGGCACGATGATTACCGCTTCTTGAAAGCTGACGGCTCCTACGCGCAAATCATGGACAGGGGGCACGTAGCGCGCAACGATGAGGGCCAAGCTATGCGCATGATCGGGGCCATGCAGGACGTTACCCAGCAGCACGAAGCCAAAGCAGCGCTGCGCCGCCGTGAAGCCGACTTTATAGCCATGGCCGACAATGTAGCCCAACTCTCCTGGATGGCGGAGGCCGACGGCTACATCACGTGGTACAACCAACGCTGGTACGATTTCACGGGTACTACGCTGGAAGAAATGAAAGGCTGGGGCTGGGAAAAAGTACATCACCCCGACCATATCAAGCAAGTGGCGGCTTTTGTGCAGAAAGCTTGGCCGGCCGGTGAACCGTGGGAACTGACTTTTCCCCTGCGCAGCAAAGAGGGCTTGTACCGCTGGTTCTTAACCCGTGCCGTGCCCATACGCAACGACCAGGGCGAGGTAGAACGCTGGTTTGGTACCAATACCGACGTAACGGACATGCGAGAGCTACAAAACCAACTAGAGCGCTCTTACCAAGATCTAGAAGTGAAGGTAACGTTCCGTACTCTTCAGTTAGAGCGCGAAGTGCAAGAGCTACGCGCCCAATTGGCTGCCACTACGGCCGGCCCAAAGCCCGTATAGCACACTGTTACTGTAAAGACTCATAAAGAAAGCCCCGCGGTGCTGCACCGCGGGGCTTTCTTTATGAGTGCAAGCGTACTTACTCGCCAGCTGGGAAATCGGCAGAGTCGCCGAGGTCAGCCACTTGCTCTAGCTCCTGCACCAGCTTCGTGAATTTTTCCCGCGCCCCTTTCACGGCTGCTTTGCCAAGCGGTAAGTGCAGGGGCGGGTTTTCCTGACGCACCAAGTCGTACATGATTTGAGCAGCACGCTGGGGGTCGCCAGGCTGCTTACCACTATAGCTCTGAATACCCTTAAGGTTTTCGCCTACTGTAGAGCGGTAGTCCTCAATGGCGGTATCCACGAAGGAAGCAGAGCGACCTGCCCAGTCGGTACGGAAACCGCTCGGCTCAATGTTGGTTACCTTAATACCCAGGGGAGCGACCTGCTGAGCTAAGCTCTCACCAAGGGCTTCGAGCGCAAATTTGCTGGCGTTATACACGCCCACGCCAGGGAAGGTCTTTAGGCCACCAATGCTAGTGATGTTGAGCACGTGGCCGCTTTTCCGCTCGCGAAGGTGGGGTAGCACGGCCCGCAATACCCGCAGCGGACCGAACACGTTCACATCGAACTGACGCTGCACTTCGGCCTCGTCAATCTCCTCGATGCTACCCAAGGAACCGTAGCCGGCGTTATTTACCACAACATCAAGTTGGCCGAAGTGCTGAATAGCATCCTGCACGGCCTGCCGTACTTGCTGTTCGCTCACAACATCGCACACGAAGCCGTGGCCTTTATCGCCAGCCTTCTGAGTGAACTCATCGGCTTGCTCCTGTTTGCGGAAGGTAGCCGCCACACTGTCGCCTTTATTTAGGCAGTACTCGGCCAGTTCTTTGCCGAATCCGGTGCTTACACCGGTTATGAACCACGTTTTGGTAGTTGCCATACTATGTTGAGGGGAATGATACTGATGCTACCGCCTCGGATGAAGCGGCTGGCAGGTTTAACCCCAAAAGTGCCCCTTGGGTTTTTAGGCACTCGGTTTCCGCCCTCAACCCCATTATGGGCCAATTGTATGGCACCGCATCGAGTGAACTGTGACTAGGCTTCGGCAAGCATGAACGACAACACCTTCAACTAAGACCACGCCCAATGCCGCTTTGAAAGGCAGCTACATGAATTAATAGGCAAAGTATAGTGGCATTTCCGCCTCCTTTACTGATAGCACCTTAGTAGGGCGCCCAGTCTTCGAGAAGAGCAATACCTGACCGCGACCCTGCATTACAGTTTAGATTTGCGCTGTCCAACACCCAGAATGCTGGTTCCCACGGTACCGGCCCAGTAATAGCCCGCTCTCCTACTACATGCTTCCCTCTCCGTTAGAAAGGCCTTAGCTACTGCGTCGGGTCTCTTTTTATGACGTTGATTTTACGGCCTGGGAAAAGAAATTAACAGAACGACAACCGGAAATGAACAGGTAAAAACCGGAAACCCAATTATTCGCCGTAATTTTACCCGGCAATAAGCGGAACCTAACCTTCTTGTTGCCATGGCCGACTACGCTGCCAAAATTGCCTTCGAGGCTCTTACCTATGACGACGTCCTGCTACTTCCCGGTTACTCGGAAGTACTGCCCCGCGACGCCGACCCCAGTTCTCAGCTTACCCGCAACATTCGGCTTAAACTTCCCTTTGTATCGGCGGCTATGGATACCGTAACCGAAGCCGACATGGCCATTGCCATGGCCCAGGAGGGCGGTATTGGTATCATTCACAAGAACATGAGCATCCGGGCCCAGGCCGAGCTGGTGCGCCGCGTGAAGCGTTCCGAAAGCGGAATGATTCTCGACCCCTTTACCCTGGAGGAAACAGCTACTCTGGCCGATGCCAAGAAGCTGATGCGCAACAACAACATCGGTGGTATTCCGATTGTAGACGAGCAGCGCCGTCTCAAGGGCATTCTCACCAACCGCGACTTGCGCTTTGAGAAAGACATGACCCGTTCGGTTTCGGACGTGATGACTCCTTCGCCCCTGGTAACGGCCAAGGCGGGCACCGAACTCACGGCGGCTGAAGACATCCTACAGGATTCTAAAGTAGAAAAGCTCCCCGTGATAGACGCGGAAGGCCGCTTAGTAGGCCTAATTACGTACAAAGACATCCGGAAGCGCCGCCGCACCCCTAACGCCTGCAAAGACGAGTTTGGCCGCCTGCGCGTGGGGGCTGCCGTAGGCGTTACTCCCGACCTCCTGGCGCGCATTGCTGCCCTAGTAGATGCTGGCGTTGACGTAGTAAGCGTAGATACAGCCCACGGCCACAGCAAAGGCGTACTGGACGCCGTACGCAGCATTAAGCAGCAGTATCCTACCCTGGAGGTTATTGCCGGCAACGTAGCTACCGCCGAAGGAGCCCGGGCCCTGGCTGATGCAGGTGCCGATGCCGTGAAGGTAGGCGTGGGCCCCGGCTCTATTTGCACTACGCGCATTATTGCTGGCATTGGGGTACCTCAGCTTTCGGCCGTGATGGAAGCAGCTCGTGGCCTGGAAGGCACTGGGGTTCCACTCATTGCCGACGGTGGCATCAAGTTTTCTGGCGACGTGGTAAAAGCTTTGGCTGGTGGGGCTAGCACCATCATGATTGGCTCCTTGCTGGCTGGCACGGAAGAAGCACCCGGCGAGGTAACGCTTTTTGAAGGCCGTAAGTACAAAAGCTACCGCGGTATGGGCTCGGTAGAAGCCATGGAAGAAGGCTCGAAAGACCGATATTTCCAGGACGCCGAGGACGATGTGAAGAAACTGGTACCTGAGGGTATTGTAGGTCGCGTTCCATACAAGGGTCTGGCTAGCGAAGTGCTCTACCAGCTGGCCGGTGGCCTGCGGGCAGGCATGGGCTACTGCGGAGCTGGTAGCATTGAAGCGTTGCAGACGGCGCGCTTCGTACGCATCACGGGGGCTGGACTACGAGAGTCGCACCCCCACGACGTACAAATTACCCGTGAGGCGCCCAACTACAGCAGCAAGTAGGCTAAGCTGGTAGTGTTTCCTAGAATGCCGACAGCCTCTGCGCTGTCGGCATTTTTGTATTATCGTCCTATATATCGGTTAGCTGGCTCATGACATCAGTCAACTGACAACGGTAGTTAGGTACACATGGCTTATCTTGCCCATCCATTTCGCCAAACGCCATGCTTGCACGGCGGAATGGTTGACCTTAACCTGGTTTCATGCCCTTTGACCGGAAGCTATCTTCCTTTATGTTGCCGCTTGCCCTTCTAAGCTGGGTTGGCTTGCTGGTTTGCTCCTTGCTGTATGCGCATCCGCAACAGATTGGCAATACTAGCTTCCCAGGTTGGCCCATGCTCGTAGCTCAAGCAGTTTTTGCTGCTGCGGTGTTTTTACACGAGCGTGCCCAGCCTGACCGCCTACGGGGCTTAGACTTTGTAGGCCTTCTGCGCCGACTACTACTAGGCCCTGGTTTACTGGCTACTGTTTGCGTGGGCTTGCACCTACTAGAAGACCTGTTTCGCCAGCAGACACCGGGAATTTCGTCGGTAGTGTCTACCGTCGCTTACACCATAAACGTTGGCCTATTCATTTTATTCTTAGCTCGTACCAATTACAGCTGGCGTTCTTTGGTCCTATTCCGGTCGTCTGCCCGCTTGCGGCGGCAATGGGGCTGGTTTGAGGCCTTACTCGGCATTACGCTATTGGTGCGCTTGGTGTCCTGGTCACCACCCCAAGCAGTCCTGATTGGGGTGCTCGTTTTCCTAGGCGGATTTGGGGCTTATTTGAGCAGCAACCAAAAGTGGGTAGCCTACCTCAACCGGCGCCAAAAGCTGGAAACGGTGCTACTACAGCTAGGTATTATTGTGGCCATGGGCGTCTTCGTTGGCTACTTCCTGCGCACAGCCCATACCGTTCGGCTTATTACCCCGGCACCTCAGCAGGCTTTCCTGCTGCTGAATGCCTTTTTCGCTGCCTTCTATGCCTTTATGGGCTTGATGGTAACGTTTTTCAACTTGCCCACGGCCGGAGTATTCGAGCAAAAGCGCGAGGAGATTCTTAGCCTGCAGCGCCTCACCCAGCTCATTCAGAAAAGCCAAACAGCGGAGGAAGTATACCGCATGCTCTTCGACTCGGCCATCCAAACCGTGGAGGCGGATGCTGCTTGGCTGGAAGCAGACAACTCTTCTACCGACTACCGCGGCCAGCACTATCGCATTGCGCCCGAGCAAGCCACTGCCGTTTGTCAGCTCCTGGCAGAATACAACCTGGGCCAGATTGAGTACCTCAACAACGACCTGCCTAATAGCACTGGTTTCCGCTCGTTGAACTTGCCCTACGGCTCCCTTATTGTAATGCCGCTGCGCTCCAGCAAGCGCCAATATGGAGCGCTTTACATGCTGAAAGAGCAGCGCCAAGGCTTCGACCGTGAAAACCTAAGTATTCTGCAAACCTTCACTAGTCAGACGGTGCTGAGCATTGAGAACCTGCAACTCATGCAGGCCTCTATTCAGAATCAGTTGGTGCAGGAAGAGCTTAAGATTGCCTCGTCGGTGCAGGACAGCCTGATTCCGAAAGACCTGCCCATCGACAACTGGTTTGAAATCAGCTCCCATGCTCTGGCTGCCAAAGAAGTAGGGGGCGACTTCTACGACTTCTTGCATTTGCCCGGCCGGCGCCTGGCGGTGCTCATCGGCGACGTATCGGGTAAGGGTATTACGGCTGCTTTCCACGTGGCGCAGATGAAGGGCATCTTTCATGCCCTCATGCAGGAAAACCCCCTAGCGCGCAATGAGCGGGAGAAGTTCCCCGTACCCAGTAAGTTCATGGCCCAGGCCAACAATGCCCTGGCGCGCTGCCTAGAGAAGGCCGCCTTCATCACGGCTTCTCTATACATCATTGATTATGAGCACGGCGGCTTTGTATTTGCCCGCGCCGGCCACTGCCATACGCTGTACTATCACTCCATTAAAGAGGAAGTATCGTACTTCCACACTGCTGGGCTAGGCCTGGGTATCATTCGCAACGATACCTACGAGAAGCACATCAAAAATCAGTTTTACGACTATAACCCTGGCGACGTCATGGTCATCTACACCGATGGCATTGTAGAAGCCCGGGGTGAGGGTGGTGAAGAGTACGGGGAAGACCGGTTGCTGCAAATGCTGGAGCGCACGTACTACCTAGACGCTACAGCCATTAAAGAGCGTATTCTGAGCGACTTAGAGGAGTTCAGCCGCGGTCAGCCCATTCACGACGACCAAACCCTACTCGTCATTAAGTTCAAGGACTCCGAACCCGAAGCCCGCCTTTAACGTAGCACGCAGTTATGAAAATAACGCAACATTCCTCTGAAAATACGCTTACCCTCAGCCTAGATGGCGAGCTAGATGCTAGCTCGTCAGTGCTGCTAGATAGCGAGTTAAATGCCCCTGAGATTCTCAACTATACCAAGGTTCTCATCGACTGCCAGCGCCTCAACTATATTTCCTCGGCGGGCCTAGGAGTTTTTATTTCTCATTTGCAGCGTTTTCAGGACGCCAACGTGAAGCTGGTGTTTTTCAACATGCAAGAGAAAGTCCACAATGTGTTTGAAATACTGGGTCTAGATTCGCTGCTGACGATTGTACCGTCGCAGGCAGAAGCGGCTGCTGTTTAATGAGCCATAGGGTATCAGAATAGAATGAAAAACGCAATCCGAATCAGCTGCACTCGCCGCAACCTTAAGGTGGTGCGTGATTTCGTGAGCGGCTTTTTGGGAAGCTACCAGTTATCGGAGTTGCATACTAACCAGATTGTGTTGGCAGTGGATGAAGTGGTGGCCAACCTCATCATTCACGGCAATCAGGAAGACGAATCTCAGTTTTTGGATGTGCGCGTGAGCATGCGCAACCAGGAGTTTGGTATCGAAATCGAGGATGAAAGCCCCACTTCCTATTCCCCTTCCTCATACAAGGAGCCCGATTTGCAGGAGTTCGTCCGCATTGGGAAGAAAGGCGGTGTAGGAATGATGCTTGTCAACCGAATTATGGACCGGGTGGAGTTCACCACGGTGGGCGCCCACAATGTGTGCCGCCTGTATAAGAAACTAGGTTGAGCTTTCGTTCGTTACGTACCACCAAAAGCGCCCAGCGACCGGGCGCTTTTTTTATGTTACTTACTTCGTAAGCGGCCGGCCGGCTGGCCGAAAAAAATCCGTAAAATTGCGTTTGTCAGCCGTTCATGTCCGGGGCTCACCCTGGCCGGTTTACGCGCTTCGCAGATTCCTTTTTTCCTCTATGCACCACCGCTTTTTGCTTGCCGGTACTGCCGCAGCTGCTCTTTTGGCCGCTGGCTGCCAAACTACCAAACCTACTACTGCGGCTAAGCAGCCTGTTGTCGAAACCTTGGGCACCACGGCAGTACCCGCTTCGGAGTTTGCCTACGTGTACCGCAAAAACAACAGCTCGGCACCTGAGTACGGCACCAAGGCCAGCGTAACAGAGTATCTGGACTTGTATACCAACTTCAAGCTGAAGGTGCTGGAAGCCGAGCAACGCGGCCTCGATACTACGCAGGCCTTTAAGCGGGAGCTAGATGGTTACAAGCAGCAACTTGCTCAGCCCTACCTCACGGAGAAAAGCGTAACCGATAAGCTGGTACGCGAGGCCTATGACCGGATGAGCAAGGAAATTAATGCCTCGCACATCCTCATTCGGGTGCAGCCCGATGCCGACCCCAAAGATACCCTAGCGGCCTACCAGAAGGTCACTGCGCTGCGCCAGCGCGTAACGGGAGGCGAGGACTTCGGGAAGGTAGCTCGGGAAACGTCAGAAGACCCCTCTGCCCGCGAAAACGGCGGTAAGCTGGGTTATTTCACGGCCATGCAAATGGTGTATCCCTTCGAGTCGGTAGCGTATAGCACGCCAGCCGGGCAGGTTTCGCAGCCGGTGCGTACGCGCTTTGGCTACCACATCATTAAGGTGAACGATGTGCGACCCGCCCAGGGGGAAATCAAGGTAGCTCACCTAATGATTCGGGCTACGCCAGGTATGCCCAAGGCCGATTCGGTAACGGTAAAAAAGAAGGTGGATGAACTCTATAGCCGCCTTACCCAGCGCAAGGAGAACTGGGAAAAGCTTGTTGCGCAGTTTTCGGAAGACGCGGGCTCGGCGGCTAACGGTGGAGAGTTGCCTCCCTTTGGCACTGGGCGTATGATTCCGAGCTTCGAAGAAGCAGCATTCAAACTACAGAAGCCCGGCGACCTGTCGGCACCGGTGCAGACGCCCTATGGCTGGCACATCATCCGGCTCATTGAGAAGCAGCCAATCCCCACATTTGAAGCCATGGAGCCGACGCTGAAGAGCAAGGTGTCCAAGGATTCGCGCTCGGAGCTCAACCGCGCGGCTTTCCTGAAGCGGGTGCGCACTGAAAACAACTTTTCCGAAAATCAGGCGGCCAAAGACTACGTGCTTAGCAGGGCCGACACCGCCCTGGTAAATGGCCGCTTTAAGTACACGGCTCCCGCCACCCCAGCAAAAGGCAAAAAGGCTACTGGCGACGCTCAAACACTATTTACTATTCAGGGCAAGCCCTACCCCGTTTCCGACTTCCTAACCTACGTCCAGAGCAATCAGAAGCCCCGTGCCGGCTCTGATGCCCGCTTCACCATGCAGCAGCTCTACGATCAGTACGTAGATCAGAGCCTAACTGAGTTTGAGAAAGCCAATTTGGAAACCAAGTATGAGGACTACCGCATGCTGGTGAAAGAGTACCGCGACGGTATTCTGCTGTTCCAACTCATGGATGAGAAGGTATGGAGCAAGGCCATTGAAGACACAGTAGGTTTGCAGAAGTTCTTTGCCGCCAACCAGGCCAAGTATCAGTGGGAGCCGCGCGTGCAAGCTACCGTGATTAGCGCGGCCACTCCGGCGTTGCGCACACAGGTGCAGCAGCTAGTAGCTAATCCTGCCGCTTCGCTGCCTATCACCCAAGGCATTCCAGCCAGCGTCAGCTTCCGGCCACGCACCGTTACACTAAACCCAGCTAGCACGGCTTCGCTAGAAGCATTGGCGGGCCAACTAGTAACAGACACCACGCTTCAGGTTACGATTAGTGGTCAGGTGAAAAATGCAGCGGCGGCTACCCTAGCTCGTCAGCGGGCCAGCCAGATTCAGTCTTACTTCGTTCAGCAGGGCATCCGGGCTAGCCGCGTACCAGTAAACGTAACAATAGGCGGTGCGCAGTCGCGGGCGGCGGGTTCGGTAGATGCCATTTATTTCCGGGGCTACACCCGCAACCCTGCCGCTATTGAGCAGCGCTTTAATGCACAAAACCCATTGGCCGTGCAAGTGCAGCAGCGTAGCTTCCAGAAGGGTGATAACAAGGTAATAGACGAGTTCTTGAGCAGTGCTCCAGGCACGTACACTACCCAGAAGGACGGCCGCTACTATACTGTGATTGTTGAGAAACAGCTGCCAGCGGGCCCAAAGAGCCTAGCTGAAGCGCGCGGACAAGCTACCTCCGATTACCAGAATCACCTGGAAAAGGAATGGATTGCCCAACTGCGCGAAAAGTATCCTGTGAGCATCAACCAGCCAGAGGTAGAAAAACTAGTAACGAAGTAGCACCTATAAGCGAGTACTGCTGCAGCAGAAGCAAGACCAGGAAAGTTGGTACCACGTAGCACTTTCCGTTCTGATAGTTTCTTACTACTCAGTACTCGTTTCTTTTTTCGGCCGTGCAACGGTGCCCCCACTTCTGGGCTCTACTTCCTGAATTTGGGCTTTTGTTACCTGCACTGGTGGTTTTTGCCGGAGAAAGGATTTATGATGAAATTTACGGGCAGCTTTTGGCGTTTTGCCTGCTGTCTAGCTGGTAGAGGGTAGTAGCTTCTGCGGGCATTACTGGTAAAGATTCCAATGACTCAGTTTTTCCAATTATCGGCCCGCGGGGTGCTGTTGAGTGCGGCCCTGCTGGCTGCTTCGGTTACGTCCAGCTACGCGCAGCTCGGCATAGGTCGCCCCGTTGGCCGCCAAATCGTCGATGGCATTGTCGCCAAAGTTGATAACCAGATCGTGTTGCGCTCCGATCTGGAAAACCTATACGCTCAGGAGCAGGCTCGAGCCGAAGGCAAGCCCCTGCCCCCTGACTTGCGCTGCCGTATCTTACAGAGCCTAGCTCTCAACAAGTTGCTACTAGCAAAGGCTGAGACTGACTCAGTAGTTGTAGAAGACAGTCAAGTAAAAAATGAGCTGGACCGCCGCATGGCGTACTTCGTGCAGCAGATTGGGTCGGAGAAGAAGCTAGAAGAGTACTACAACAAACCCATCAAGCAGCTTAAGGACGAACTGCGCATTCAGGTGAAGGATCAGTTGGTGCAGCAAAAGATGCAGGATGAAATTGCGGGTAAGGTGTCGGTGACTCCGCGCGAGGTGCGCCAATTCTACAACCGCATTCCCAAAGACAGTCTTCCTTACTACTCCACGGAGGTAGAAGTGGGTCAAATCATTAAAATTGCTAAGACCAACTCCAAAGCGAAGCAGGCTACTCAAGCCAAGCTTAACGACCTGCGGGCACGCATTCTGGCGGGCGAGGATTTCGCCACGCTGGCAAAGCAATTCTCGCAAGACCCTGGCTCGGCGGTAGAAGGGGGCTACTTAGGCTTCTTCAAGCGCCGCGAGCTGGTGCCCGAGTACGAAGCCGCCGCCTTGCGGTTGGAGCCGGGGCAGCTCTCACCCGTGGTAGAGTCGCAGTTTGGCTTCCACTTGATTCAGCTGATTGAGCGCAAAGGCGACAGTTTCAGCACCCGGCACATTCTGCTCAAGCCCGAAACCGGCACTGCCGATGCCACCGAAGCTGCCCAGGAGTTAGCTAAATTGCGTCGCCGCATTATGGCCGATAGCGTAACGTTTGCGAAAGCAGCTAAAGATAACTCCGACGATAAAACGTCTGGGGGCAATGGTGGCCTGATTGCCAACCGAACCGACGGTAGTTCTTACTTACCACTCGACAAGCTGGACCCGGCCATTTTCTTCACCATTGACACAATGAAGGTAGGCAGCATCACCCCACCCCTGCCCTACCGCACCGACGATGGCAAGGATGCTGTTCGTATCCTGTGGCTGAAGTCGAACAATCCGCCCCACCAAGCCAACATCACGGACGACTACCAGAAACTGGCCGCTGCCGCACTAGAGGAGAAGAAAAACAAAGCCCTCGACGAGTGGTTTCTCAAGAACCGTGGCACGGTGTACCTGGAAGTAGATCCGGAGTATACAGGCTGCAACCTTCTGAATTCTTCTTTATAAAGTGAATTGAGCATAAGACCCACGCAGTGAGCTTCGTGCAGCGAAACTTCACTGCGTGGGTCTTATGCTTACTCTACATTTCGATAGAATATGTCCTTCTCTTCCGATAAAGAAGCCGCCGACGCGCTGGCCCAATCATACCGCACATTAAGCAAGGAAATCGGCAAGGTCATTATCGGGCAGGAAGAGGTAGTACAGCTAGTACTCACGGCCGTCTTCTCGCAGGGTCACTGCCTGCTAGTGGGCGTGCCCGGCTTGGCTAAAACCTTGCTGATCCAAACTATTGCCGATTCGCTGGACTTGTCGTTCAACCGGGTACAGTTCACTCCTGACCTGATGCCCTCCGACATTGTGGGCTCGGAAACGCTAAACCAGCAGCGCGACTTTCACTTTGTACCGGGTCCAATTTTCGCCAACATTGTGCTGGCTGATGAAATCAACCGCACGCCGCCTAAAACGCAGGCGGCCCTTCTGGAAAGCATGCAGGAGTACGCCGTGACGGTAGCTGGCAAGCGGTACCCTTTAGAGCGGCCTTTCTTCGTGCTAGCCACTCAGAACCCTATTGAGCAGGAAGGTACATATCCTTTGCCTGAGGCCCAGCTAGACCGCTTCATGTTTAACATTGAGCTAGGCTACCCCAGCTACGAGGCAGAACTGCAAATCGTGAAGAACACTACTTCCGATAAGAAGCCCAGTGTCTCTAAAATTCTGCACGCCAGCGAGATTCAAGCCTACCAGCAATTGGTGCGCCGCGTGCCCGTAGCCGACAACGTAGTAGAGTATGCGGTTGGACTGGTGCACAAGACCCGTCCTAATACAGATCGGGCGGCCGTGCGGGCTTCTCAGCTACTGGAATGGGGTGCTGGTCCCCGGGCTTCTCAGCATCTTATTGTGGGAGCTAAGTGTCACGCCTTGCTGCACGGCAAATATTCCCCCGATATTGAGGATGTGCGCGCCGTGGCATTACCTATTTTGCGTCACCGTTTGGTGCGTAACTTCAAGGCCGAAGCCGAAGGCATCAGCGTAGAGCAGATTATAAAGGAACTCCTGTAGAAGCGGCACCTTCGTACCCTTCACATCTTACTTTCTCCCTCCTAGCTACATGGAAGCAGCCGGTTATTACCAGCAATTTGAGCGCAACATTGCCATTATTCTGGATGCTCTGCAAGTGGGCCTTGATGTGCGTACCACTGCCCTTGGCGTCTCGCTGCCGATTGAGATATACGTGCTGTGCGAGGTCTTAAACCAAGCGGGCGCCCAGTATCGGCTGACAACGGAAGGCCTGGCACGGGTGGAAGAGTTTTATGCTCAGTTCACGCAGCACACCGCAGAAACGGAAGCCCAGATGCGCCAGATTTTGGAGGATAAGAAGGCTATGATGCGTACGCCCGAAGGCCGTGTGCTGACTAAGGAGATGCTCATTCGCCGGCTAGAATTCTTCAATGAGGCTGCCCGTCTTTTCAACGTAATGCGCACGCAGCAGTCCTTGGGTAGCCCTCCACAGCATCGCTCAGGCATTGGAGCAGCACTGCAGAAATAGCCGGCTCTACTACGCCCGTTGTTTTGGCCGTAGCACCGTCTGTTTGAACGCAAAAGAGGCCTGCTACTGTGTAGCAGGCCTCTTTTTTGTTTGTATCTATACCTGTCTTAAACAGCCTTGTTCGGACTGTTCAGGTGTTTAGCTCATAGAAGCGGTAGCCTCTTGGCGAATTTTGGTGTTGCCGTCTTTAGAGTGCTTCAGGTTCAATCCTCCAACTGGCTCCTTTTTCAGGTTGCTAGGCACCTCATCTCCATGCGGGCCTTTAGAGATGGTCACGCCACCGTCTACGTAATAGGTGGCACCGGTTACGTAGCTTGCTTCATCGGAGGCAAGGAAGAGGTATACGTTGGCTACTTCCTCTGGCGTACCCCGACGGCCCAATGGCACGCCTTGGGTTGTCATCTTCTCCATCTTTGCGTCCATGGGGCCCGTTTCTTTGTGGGTCCATGCCGTATCGATAGGCCCGGGGCCAACAATATTGGAGCGTACCCCGAATTTAGCTTGTTCCACGGCTACACCGCGTTGGAAGGCGTGCACAAATCCCTTCGTGCCACCATAGGGCGTGTTTTGGGGCTCGCCCATATGGCCCGCCTCTGAACCAGCCGACACGATGTTGCCGTGCGTTTTCTGCAAGTGCGGAATAGCAGCGCGCGTCATCATGAAGTTGGAGTACACGTTGTTCTTAATCATGTACTCGAATGCATCCGTGGGGTACTTGTCAATGGTAGACACCGCAGGGAAAGCACCGGCATTATTAACTAGAATGTCTAGCTTCCCAAACTCTTTCACGGCTACTTCTACGCAGTCTTTGGCGGCTTCCTCGTAGGAGATGTCGCCGAGGTATCCAATGGCTCGGCCACCGCTGGCCAGGATTTCATCTACTACTTCACGAACGGGGTCACTGGCGAGGCCTACCACAATTACTGCGGCGCCTTCGCGAGCAAATTTCTTACAAATGGCTTCGCCGATACCGGCACCGCCGCCCGTTACAATGGCTACTTTATTCTGCAGTCTAGCACTCATGGCTATAGTATTAAAGTTGAAGTAAGTTGTTGCGACGAGCCGCCATGCAAGCAAACTCTCGACGTACTGCTTGTTTTCAACGCCATTCTGGAGAGCGGGTTTTCGCGTACAAGGTCGCAGATGCCTCTGCTGCATCTCAGCTAGCTCTTTTCGAGGCATTCTCCCCAAATCATGTACGCTGCTCCATCGCTCACCCGGGTCCCGTGCCTTGCTGCTCGCTTAACACTACGGCCCTACCAGCCACTGATGTCGAACTGTTCTTCTGCCTTCTGGATGCTAACCGCCCGCGCCTCCAACCTGCGTTTCCCGCTCGCCTAGCAGCCGTGCAAACCCGTGCTGACGCTGCCCAAGTCTTGTATCAGTTTGACCAAGATTGGGAAACCGGCCACCTGTACGTATTCGGCATCTGGCATACTACTACTGGGCGCTACCTGGGCGATATTAGCCTGCGGCCCAGCTGGAGGTCGCCTGTTACGGGTGAAATTGGGTACTACCTCTCCGCCGAGGCCGAGGGCCACGGGTACGCCCGCGAAGCCCTCGCAGCATGGTGGAGTTTGGGTTTACTACCCTGCGTGCTGCTCATCTACTTATCCGTTGCCGCGACGATAACCCACGCAGCTGCGCCGTGGCCGAGGCCGTTGGCTTCCACCCCGTCCCACCCCAGCCCCACCGCTGGGCACTGGGTGTTCGGAACGCTACACCCATCCGTTACTACGTACGCAAGCAGACCGGACAGTAAGAGCGCTGCTAGTCATCGTCGCGTCGGAGGGTCTTCAGCAAGAAGCTTTGGTTGAAATTGAGGTAGAGAGCAAAGGAAAAGTCGAAGAGCCCATTGTTTAGATCATACAACGGCTCAAAACGGGTAGTCAGAAGCAGGTTGCCGGGCAGCCGGTAATCCCGCATCACTCGCAAAATCAGCAGTTCTCGTTGCTTTTCCGTGTAATTTGGGTCCACAGCTGATACCGAGATTGAGCGATACAGCCGTCCCCCCAGTGGCGATATAAAGCCGTTGCCACTCCAGTAAGCCAGTTGCAGATTGGATAGCTTGGTATCAAGACCAGCGTTCAGGTAGAGACCCGTACCGTGGCCATAGGGCAGTGCACTAGTAAAAGAGTAATCCTTGAAATAAGCGAAGTACCCGTCGAAGTGCGCTGCCTGCACGAAGCGAGACGCTACTGCCCGCCGCACTCGTAGGCCGGTAGCGCCGTTAAACAGGGTTTGCAGGGGTATGTCAATGGTGTCGAGCTGGCCGCCGCGGTGAGTGGCCGTGAACTGCACAGGTAGCTTCAGGAGCCAACCCGTAGAGTCGCCCAGCAGGTTAAACTCCGAGGAGAATCCACCCGCTACCTCTTCCTGGAAATTGCTAAATCGGTACTGCTGGCGTTGCCAGTTTACCCACACATCCAGAAAGGTGCGGGGCGTTCGTAGCTGATACTGGCTACCTTCTTCCAGCCGATTCGTAATGACGCGCTCGAAGTCGAACAGCGGCTCAATATAGCCGTGGTGCAGATGGCCTTCCAGATTGCCAAAGATGAGCCGGTGCGGCCCCTGCTGGTACTTTACCGTGAGTAGCGGCCGCACCTGCCGTAGCCGTGGCGTACCATAGTCTTTCCAGAGGTAGACGCCAGCTTCCAGTCGTAGATTGGTGGCAGGAAAATATACTAGCCGCGGGGCTAGTTGGGCACCGAAGTAGGTGAGACCGGGGTCAATTTTGTTGAAATATTCGTTGTCCTTATTGAATAAGAAGCCCTGCACATCTAAGCGGAGCTGCCGCTCGTAAGATGGCCCCAAGGGCAGGGGATACGTAAATGCCCGATTATCTAACTGCCCAAACGCTACTTGCAGCGTACCCAACCAACCTACCAACGTCAGTATCAGGGCGGTAGAAACGCGGCTATTTCCCAAAAATTTTAGCACAGAAAAAACACACTAAAATCAACGAATTTTTTTAGCATTGTGGGCACAAAATATAGCCCGTCGACGTTACCATGAGCCGACCCGAAAAGGCCCCGGCAATGTGGCTCTGGCTTGCTTCCTACACGGTTGTAGAGGCCGGCTAAAAGGGTTACATTCACCAAACCTAAGCATTTCCAAACAACCCCTCTATATAATGGCTGCAACCACTGACAAGGCCGAGAAAACTGTCAACGCCAACGCCGAGAAAATGAAAGCGCTCCAGCTCACCCTGGACAAGCTTGACAAAAACTACGGCAAAGGCACCGTGATGAAGCTCAGCGACAACAAGGTGATGGACGTCGAAGTTATCAGCACCGGCTCGCTAGGCCTAGATATTGCCCTAGGTGTAGGCGGTTTGCCCAAGGGCCGCGTGTAGAAATCTACGGTCCAGAATCGTCGGGTAAGACGACCCTCACCATGCACGCTATTGCTGAGGCGCAGAAGAAAGGTGGCATTGCGGCCTTCATCGACGCCGAGCACGCCTTTGACCCACTGTATGCGAAAAAGCTAGGTATCGACACTGAGAACCTGCTGATTGCTCAGCCCGACAATGGTGAGCAAGCACTGGAAATTGCCGATCAGCTAATTTCCTCTGGTGCCATCGACATTATCGTGATTGACTCCGTAGCAGCGCTGGTACCGAAAGGTGAACTGGAGGGCGACATGGGTGACTCCAAAGTAGGTCTGCATGCTCGCTTGATGTCTCAGGCCCTGCGTAAGCTCACGGGTACCATCAACAAAACCAACTGCCTCTGCATCTTTATTAACCAGTTGCGTGAGAAGATCGGCGTAATGTTCGGCTCGCCCGAAACCACTACTGGTGGTAACGCTCTGAAGTTCTACGCCTCGGTTCGCCTTGACATCCGTCGTATTGGTCAGATCAAAGAGGACAAAGACAACGTGACGGGTAACCGCACGAAGGTGAAGGTGGTGAAAAACAAAGTAGCTCCCCCCTTCAAGGTTATCGAGTTCGACATCATCTACAACGAGGGTATCTCGAAGGTGGGCGAAATTCTTGACCTAGGCGTTGACATGGGCATCATTGCCAAGTCGGGCTCGTGGTTCTCGTACAATGGCGACCGTCTTGGCCAGGGCCGTGAAGGCGTAAAGACCATCCTACAGGACAACCCTGAATTGGCCGACCAGATCGAAGCACAGATTCGCGCCAAGGTGAAAGGCGACCCGGAGGAAGCACTAGCAGCTATTCCCGAGGATCGTTCGATGGATGACGATGAAACAGTTGAGCTGTAAGTCGTAATCTTATTGCGGTATGTAAAAAGCCCCGCTGGTAAACCAGCGGGGCTTTTTATGCTTATACTGGGTAAGTGACCCGGCACAAAACCAATTCAGATGGGCTTTGCGTAAGGAAATATTCGTACCCAATCCGAATCCTGTATCTTTGCTGGCACCCCATTTGAAGAGGCACCGGCTACACCCTACTCTGCCGCTACTACATGACTCGCCGCTGGCTCCTGTTCCCGTCGCTTCTGCTGCCCTTGGCGGCGCTGCTCACGGCATTCAGCCCTCTTTCAAATGCTACCCGTAGCGTTGCCAATACTAGCTTTGAGCGCGGTGAGGTTCTTCAATATAAGGTGCATTATGGCTTGATCAATGCGGCGGAAGCGGTAATTGAACTAGACCCCAACGTGCATCGCGTGAACGAACGGCCTTGCTACCGGGCCACTGTTTCGGGTACTACTATTGGCTCGTTCGACTACTTTCTGCGCATCCGTGATACGTGGCGCTCTTACATCGACACGACCAGCATCTTACCCCAGCGCTTTACGCGCAGCATCGAAGAAAAGAATTACCGCAAGCACGAAACGGTAGACTTCGACCACTTGCGCGACATGGCAACGGTTGAGAGCTACAAAAAGAACAAAAACGAGGTTAAGCACGGAACCTTCAAAATCCCCAACAACGTGCAAGACCTAGTAAGCGGCTTTTACTTCCTGCGCACTCTCAACTATGATCAGCGGCGGGTAGGCGAAGTCATAAAGGTGCAGGGCTTCTTCGACGAAGACGTTTTCAATATGGACGTTGTGTATAAAGGACGCGAAACGGTAGAAACCAAAGCCGGCGTTATTCGCGCTATCCGCCTCGTCCCTAAAATGCCTAGCAACAAGCTGTTCCGAGGAGAAAATGCCATTTCGGTTTATCTCTCCGACGACCGAAATAAAATTCCGGTGCTGATTCAGGCTGAGATGTTCGTGGGCGCCGTGAAAATAGATATGTACAAATACAAAGGCCTGCGAAACCGTCTGAATTTGGTAGCTAAGAACTAATGTCTTTGAGAAAGCGACTCCCTGTGGGGTCGCTTTTTTTATTGCCTTCTCCCCTCCCCGCTCTGTATGGATTTCACTGATTCACCCTGGACCCCGGAAAATTCCTGTTCAGCTTCGTCGGAACCCGCCGAAACCTATACAACTCCGTACGTGCGTCGTCCTGCCCCAGTGCCGGGTAACGAAAACGTAACACGCTGTGCCCGCCGGCCGGCGGTACTTTTGTCTTCGCGTATTCTTTTCTACCCCAAACCGCCTCGCCCCGTGCAACCAACTTCCTCGCCTAACGCTTACAAGATTTTAGTAGTCGATGATGATCCAGACATTGTAGAGCTACTGGAGTACAACCTGCGCAAAGAAGGGTACGAGGTAGCCTCTGCCCCAGATGGCCGCAAAGCATTGGAGGTTGCGCCACAGTTCAACCCCGACATTATCTTGCTGGATGTGATGATGCCTCACCTCGATGGTATTGCCGCCTGCCGTCAACTGCGCGAAATACCTAAGTTCAAGGAAACATACATCATCTTCTTAACGGCCCGTGCTGAAGAGTTTTCAGAAGTTGCCGCCTTTGATGCCGGTGCCGACGACTTCATTGCTAAGCCCATTAAGCCTCGCGCACTGATGAGCCGCTTGGCTGCCTATGTGCGCCGGGATAAAGACCCGCAGGTGCAGGTAGAGTCTATTGAAATCAACGGCCTCAAGATTGACCGCACCGGTTTTGCGGTGTACCAGGATGGGCGCAAAATATCCTTGCCAAAAAAGGAATTCGAACTGCTGGCATTTCTGGCCGCCTCGCCCCATAAAGTATTTGGGCGCGACGAGTTGCTCCAGAACATCTGGGGAAATGACGTATTCGTGTTAGCTCGCACTGTCGATGTGCACGTGCGAAAAGTGCGCGAGAAAGTTGGCGACCATCACATCCAGACGATAAAAGGAGTCGGCTACAAATTCAATACCGACAACTAATCGACAGGGACTAGCAAAGACGTCATGCGAGGCGTGGATAGCCTTCTGCCACAGGAGTAGTATATTCCTAGTGCTAGAAGCTGTTCCGCGTTTGGCATGGCGTCTTTTGAGTATCCTCTTGTTTCAACAGTATGCGTTTTACCATTTCATCTCGGGTCATTGCCATCATCCTGTCCTTACTGGTAGCTGGTGTGCTGACCACCCTCGCTTGGGTAGCGCCTACCTTAACACTACAGGATGGCGTGCTGGCAGCAGGCATTACTGTAGCTGCCTGTTTTTTGCTTCTGTACCTGATGTTTGAAGCCCTGATTTTTCGGGAAATCAACAACATCTACGAAGGGCTAGAGAATATCAAGCGGAAGGAGTTCCGACGCATGTCGAGTAAGTTTCTCTTTCGACCAGAGCCCTTAAAACGCATGCGCGACGAAATCTTGGACATGGCGCAACGCCGTCAGCAGGAAATTGACGAGCTGAAACGCTTGCAGGTACTACGCCGAGAGTTCTTGGCCGACGTTTCACACGAATTAAAAACGCCCATTTTTGCGGCTCAGGGTTTTGTTCATACCATCTTAGACGATGATGATGTGGATGAATTCACGCGCAAAAAGTTCTTGCAAAAAGCTGCCAGCAGCCTTGATGCGCTAGATGCCCTAGTGCAAGATTTAGTAACTATATCTCAGTTGGAAAAGGGCGTAGTGCGCATGCGCCGCCAAAAGTTCGACATTGCTCAACTAGTGCGCGATATTTTTGAGCAACTAGAGATGAAAGCCACTGCTCGCCACGTCGAGTTAGCCCTTGTTTGCCCAACTGCTACTCCCAACGAGCCGCTGCAAGTAGTAGCCGACCGCAACCGTATTCGGCAAGTGCTCATCAACCTCATCGACAACGCCATCAAGTACGGTCGGGAGTATGGGCACGTCACGGTTACTCTGACGGAGAGTGGCAAAGGAATTCGCATTAGCGTGCAAGATGATGGGGAGGGTATTCCCAAGCAGCATCAAAACCGCATTTTTGAACGCTTCTACCGTATTGATAAGAGCCGCAGCCGAGAGTCGCGTAATGCGGGTGGTTCAGGGCTAGGGCTAGCTATCAGCAAGCACATTGTAGAAGCGCACAAGTCTACCATCCGGGTGCGTAGTGAATTAGGCCAAGGGACCTTACTAGAGTTTAAATTGCCCAAGTCTAAAGGACCTGTAGTGGTTCCCACTGCTCAAGAATAGGATTACTACTGCTTGTATAGCCAATTCTACTCATTACTTGTGGGTCGTGCTGCACACGCGTATGCTTAGCCCACATTGCCGTACCTTTGCAGCACGCATATGAAGCTACCTGATTTCAACGACCTGATTCTGTTTGAGGACGAAGACTACGTCATCATCAACAAACCTCCTTTCCTGGCCACTCTAGATGAGCGCTTCGGAGGAGCTCCGAATATCCTGCGGTTAGCCCGCGAGAAGTACGACGATATCCAAGCGTGCCACCGCCTCGATAAGGAAACCAGCGGTGCCCTTGCCCTCGCCAAAAACCCGGCTGCCTATCGTCATTTGGCTATGCAGTTTGAAAACCGCGAGGTAAAAAAAGTGTACCATGCCGTCTCTTGGGGCGTACATGAGTATGAGGGCTTGCAGGTAGATCGTAACATTGAGACGACCACCAAGGGCAAGGCTCGGTTGGCCTATAAGGGTAAGCCTGCCATAACCATGGTGCGCACCCTGGAAGCTTTTGCCAAGCACACGCTGCTGGAATGCCAGCCCGTAACAGGGCGCATGCACCAGATTCGCCTGCACCTTATGTACCTCCAAGCGCCTATTGTAGGAGATACTATGTATGGGGGCGACAACTTCTACCTGTCTTCACTGAAAAAGAAGTTTAACGTAAAGCAGGGAGAAGAAGAGCAACCTTTCATCAAGCGGTTTGCGCTACATGCTGCCCAACTCACGTTTGCGCTGCTAAATGGTGAAACCACCACAATTGAGGCACCCTACCCAAAAGATTTTCGGGTATTGGTAGATACGCTACGCCAATATCAGTAGCTCATAACTGAGCTGTTGCAGTTAGTTGTATATGATTACTGCTGTTGGCGAGCAAGTCAACTGCTGGCTTGCTCTGGCTGAGGCGCTCGTGTACTTACTTCTAACTCAGGCACAAATAATCACACAAGGCCTTGCATATCCGCCCAAAGGCGGTAACTTTGTGTCCGTTTTTCCCGAACCTCGTTCGGTTTTCTCCTCATTTCCAAACGCTTATCCTCCTCCCCAATGGATCATCTGAGCTTCAAGACGGTATCCGTCAACAAAGCCAACGCCGATAAGGCATGGGTTGTGGTTGATGCCAGTGTTGCGCCGCTGGGCCGTCTGGCCAGCCAGATTGCCAACATGCTACGTGGCAAGCACAAGCCGTCGTTCACCCCCAACTCTGATTGCGGCGACAACGTCATCGTTATCAACGCCGACCAGTTGCGCGTAACGGGCAAAAAGCTGACCGACAAAATCTACATCACGCACTCGGGCTACCCCGGCGGTCAGAAGCGCATTAACCTGCGTGACAAGAAAGCCAAAAACTCGGCTAGCGTGATTGAGCACGCTGTGCGTGGTATGCTGCAAGGCAACAAGCTGGGCGCAGCACAGTTCCGCAACCTGTACGTGTATGCCGGCTCTGAGCACCCCCACGAAGCGCAGCAGCCCAAAGCTGTTGAACTCACGAACCTCTAAGCCTTTTCGTAAGGCTTTCCTTTTTCTCTAATTCATTTCATTAATGGAAATCTCCAATACCTCTGGTAGAAGAAAAACCTCGGTGGCCCGCATCTACATGCAGGCCGGGCAAGGGAATATCACTATCAACGGCCGGGACATGAAGACGTACTTCGGTAACGAGCTCCTGGAAAACATCGTGAACCAGCCTTTGGCGACGATCGAGCAAGTCGGTCAGTACGACATCAAGGTGAACGTGCGCGGTGGTGGCATTTCGGCTCAGGCTGAAGCTATCCGTCTGGCCATCTCGAAAGCCATCGTCGGCGACAACACGGAGCTCGCCCCGCGCTGAAGAAAGAAGGCTTCTTGACCCGCGACCCGCGCATGGTGGAACGCAAGAAATTCGGCAAGCGCAAAGCTCGTCGTTCGTTCCAGTTCTCGAAACGCTAATCTTCCAGAGGAACCCTTATCATGCTCAGACCACCACTTATAAAGAACTACTCGACGCGGGGTCGCACTTTGGCCACCTTACGCGCAAGTGGGATCCTAAAATGGCGCCGTACATCTTCATGGAGAAGAACGGCATCCATATCATTGACCTGAACAAAACCCTCGTTTCGCTCGATCAAGCAGCTGCGGCTATCCGTAACATTGCTAAGAGCGGTCGTAAGGTGATGTTTGTGGCCACCAAGAAGCAAGCGCAAGAAATTGTAACGGAAGAGGCTAAGCGTCTCAAAATGCCGTTCGTAACTGACCGTTGGTTGGGTGGTATGCTCACCAACTTCACTACGGTGCGCAAGTCGCTGAAGAAAATGAGCACTATCGATAAGATGGTGAAAGAAAATACGGCCTACGCTGCTCTCGCAAAGCGCGAAAAGCTGATGATGTCGCGTGAGCGCGAGAAGTTGGAGCGCGTTCTGGGCGGTATTGCCGACCTGAGCCGTCTGCCTGCTGCTCTGTTCGTGGTAGACGTGAAGCGTGAGCACATTGCCGTGAAAGAAGCTCAGAAGCTGGGTATCCCGGTGTTTGCTATCTGCGACACGAACTCGAACCCTGAGCTGGTGCAGTTCCCCATTCCCGCTAACGACGACGCATCGAAGTCAATCCAGCTCATCGTGGGCGTGATTGGCAAAGCCATCGAGGAAGGCCTATCGGAGCGCAAAGTCGACAAGGAGGATGCCGACAAAAAGCAAGCTGAAGACGAAGGCATTCAGGAAAAACAGAACGCTGACGAATAGTCTGCCTGTTCATTGAAAAAAGGGAACATGCGAAGCGTTGGCTCCGATGTTCCCTTTTTCTTTACCTGCCAACGCTAGCTAATGCATCACCTTTGAAGCCATTAGCTACCGGCAGTTGCACAGAAATTAACCCTCACACCCTCATATACTCTCACAACAATGGCAGCAATTACCGCCGCAGACGTGAACAAGCTCCGCACCATGACCGGTGCTGGCATGATGGATTGCAAAAAAGCGCTAACGGAAGCCGATGGTGACTTCGAAGCTGCGCGTGACATTCTGCGCAAGCAGGGCCAGAAAATTGCTGACAAGCGTTCGGATAACGCAACATCTGAAGGCCTTGTACTGGCTGCTGTAAGCGAGGATGGCACCAACGGTAAACTGATTGCTTTGGCTTGCGAAACCGAGCCAGTAGCGAAAGTAGCCGACTTCAAGAACCTAGCGCAACTCGTACTGGATGCGGCCGTGAAAACTAACGCAGCTACGAAAGAAGAACTGCTAGCTGCTCCTCAAGAAGATGGTCGTTCCGTACAGGAGCACATCACTGACCTGATGGGCAAAATTGGCGAGAAGCTAGACGTAGTTTCTTACGAAAATGTGACTGCTGAGAAGGTAGCTTCTTACATCCACTCCGATAATAAGAAAGGCGTTCTAGTGGCCCTGAAAAACGTAGGTGGTGCCGACGTGACGTCAGTAGGCCGCGACGTAGCTATGCAAATTGTAGCTATGAAGCCAGTAGCTCTCGATAAGGATGGCGTTGATGCTGCTACCATCGAACGTGAAATTGAGATCGGCAAAGAACAAGCTCGTGCCGAAGGCAAGCCAGAGGCAATGCTTGAAAAAATTGCAC
This sequence comes from Hymenobacter sp. AT01-02, assembly GCF_000961955.2. NCBI lineage: Bacteria > Pseudomonadati > Bacteroidota > Cytophagia > Cytophagales > Hymenobacteraceae > Hymenobacter > Hymenobacter sp. AT01-02. The sequence goes on along the minus strand of NZ_JZIR02000022.1, from coordinate 171 downwards.
AGGGCAAACTGAATAAGTTTTACAAAGAAAACACCTTGCTAAACCAGGAGTTTGTAAAAGACAATTCAGTAACAATTGCTCAACTGCTCGACAAGACTCAAAAGGGCTTGACGATTTCTGACTTCAAGCGTGTAGCTATTGTAGGCTAAGCCTTGAGCTAGACAAAAAAGA
>NZ_JZIR02000219.1:0-2334 GCF_000961955.2 Hymenobacter sp. AT01-02 | reverse complement strand
CACCTAAGCGGAAACCGGCATCGGCGACCTGGGCGACGTGACGGTAATGCCCACTACCGGAGCCGTGCGCGTAACCGAAGGCCGGGTGAAGCACCCCGAGCGCGGCTTGGTGTCGCTTTTTTCGCATCAGGAAGAACAGGCCAAGCCGGGCTACTACGCTGTGCGCTTGAAGCGCTACGATATCAAGGCCGAGCTGACCGCCACCGAGCGAGTTGGCTTTCACCAGTACACCTTTCCTAAGTCCGACGCGGCCCACCTAATTTTTGACTTGCAGCAGGGTATTGGCTGGGACCTGGCCACCGACACCCACATCGAGCAGCTCAACGACAGCACCCTTGTTGGGTACCGAAACTCCAAAGGCTGGGCCGTAGATCAGCGCCTCTACTTTGCGGCGGTATTCTCCAAGCCTATCCGCAACTTCAGCAGCGTGCAGGTGCTGGATACCCTAGGCAACACTAAGCCCGCGGCTACCGGCAACCGCCTCAAGGGCGTCGTCACCTTCGCAACCCAGGCAGGTGAGCAAGTAAAGCTGAAAGTGGGCATCTCTCCCGTGAGCACCGCGGGGGCACAGGCCAACATCCGAGCCGAAATTCCACACTGGAATTTCAATAAAGTGGTGGCCCAGGCCGATGCCGCCTGGAACCGGGAGCTGCAAAAAGTACAGATTCAGGCCGACGAAACCCGCCTGAAAACCTTCTACACGGCTCTGTATCACACCATGATTGCGCCCTCCATTTTCAACGACCACAACGGCGACTACCGGGGCACCGACAAGCAAGTACACCAGAACGCGGACTTCACCAACCTAACTACTTTCTCCCTCTGGGATACCTACCGGGCGGCCCACCCCCTGTTCACCATTCTCCAGCCCGAGCGCGTCAATGACATGGTGAGCTCTATGCTTGCCATCTACCAGCAGCAGGGCAAGCTGCCTGTGTGGCATCTGATGGGTAATGAAACCAACTGCATGGTAGCTACAGCGCCGTGCCTGTGGTGGCAGATGCCTACCTGAAAGGCTTCCGGGGTTTCGATGCCGCCTTGGCTTACGAAGCCGTATGCGCCACCGCCATGCGCGACGAGCTGGGCCTGAAGGCGGTGAAAGCCGGAGCTTTATTCCGGCCAATAGTGAGGCGGAAAGCGTATCGAAAGGCTTGGAATACGCCATCGACGATTGGTGCATTGCGCAGATGGCCCGGAAGCTGGGCAAAGCCGACGATTACGCCTACTTCAGCAAGCGCGCCCAAAAACTATGAGAACTACTTCGACAAGCGGGTAGGCTTTATGCGCGGCCGCGTGGCGCTGAACGAGTGGCGCACGCCCTTTAACCCGTTTACGTCCGTGCACATGAAAAGCGACTTCACGGAGGGGAACCCCTGGCAGTACACCTGGCTGGTGCCCCAAGACGTAGAAGGCTTGATTGGCTTGCTGGGAGGTGAGAAGCGGTTCAGCCAGAAGCTGGATTCCTTGTTCATTGTGAAGGGTGATATGGGAGCCGAAGCTTCCAACGATATTTCCGGGCTTATTGGCATGTACGCGCACGGCAACGAGCCCAGCCACCACGTTGCCTACCTCTACAACTACGTGGGCCAGCCCTGGAAAACTGCCGATAAGGTCCGGTTCATCACCGATAACTTCTACACGGCCAAGCCCGACGGCATTATTGGGAATGAGGACGTTGGTCAGATGTCGGCGTGGCACATCTTCTCCACTCTGGGCTTCTACCCACTCAACCCGGCCAATGGCGCGTACGTGTTTGGTAGCCCAGCCGTCAAGCACGCTACCATTAAGCTGGCCGCCGGCAAGACGCTTACTATCGAGGCCAAAAACAACAGCTCCACCAATAAGTACATTCAGGCAATTACCCTCAATGGCAAAGCTATACTAAGTCCTACATCACGCACCAAGAGCTACTGCAAGGCGGCAACCTCATCTTTGAAATGGGTGCTACCCCAAGTCCTACTTGGGGCGTAAGTGCCGCCGACCGGCCAAAGTCGGTGATGTTACCGCAGTAGCCGTGACGGTTGATACCGCGGACTATTCCACTTCGGTACCTAGTGCCCGTACGATTAGCAGCATTAACGCCTACCCTGGTAAGCTTAAGCTGATGCTCTGCGGCTTTCACGAGGTAGCCCTGGTAGCGCAAAGCACTTACCATCTACTCCTCCATAAGCAGTTCGGGCCCGAGGGCACCACCGCCAACGACATCCCGACGCTGTAACCAGATTATTAAAGGCTACCCTGGTTTTTGATAAGATATAGTTTGCCACCCATGCTATAACCTAGCATTGTAGAACAACTGTGGGGAAACTAGTCCTTGCTGTAAGACGCAAGTAG
>NZ_JZIR02000218.1:0-2576 GCF_000961955.2 Hymenobacter sp. AT01-02 | reverse complement strand
AGTTCCTGGTTCAGGTGCCGCAAGGCCGGGTCGGCATTGGGCGTTTCCTGCGTGCGGTAATTGTGGTGGGCCACGCTCTGGGCCTGCTCCCGGCTGGTAATTTTGGTGACGCGGATAATCGCAAACGCCATGGGATACAATAGACTAGAAACATACGATAGATACCCTTCCCTACGCGCAATGTATAGTGAGTTATACATTGGACGACTCCGGCTGCCTCTACCTAACGATCTGCCTTACCTCACTAGTACTAGGCCTTTCCGAAGGAAGTGTATGATCTACCAGCCTCTAGCGCAATGTTGTGTCTAGTTCTATTCCAGATTAATGGATTGCCAACCCCATTCTGTTTCATGGTAACTTAGTAACCAATAAGAGGATAGCAGATAGCCACATGCAGCAGTGATATTGGCGCTACTGTTGTCTATACTGTAAGCAGCAGAACAAATAACGTGTTAGGTGTATTCGTGCGAGCCCGGCGTTGCGTATAGAGCACTATTCTATTGGGAACCTCACGTTCGCCTATGTAGTTTGTGCGTTGTTTATATCCTGATGCAAGAACTGAAAAGTCCTACCAACCGCGTTTACCTTACCCTCGATACCGACCACGTTAACCGCTGGGTGACGGTAAATTGGCAAGGCTACCTGACCAAAGAAAGTATTCAAGCCGGTGCCGCGGCCTACACGCAAGCCCTAGCCAAATCCGGCTACTCTTGCGTGCTCAATGATACACGGAAGGTGCTCGGCCCTTGGGACCATTCTATGGACTGGGTGATCAATATCTGGGCGCCTCAGGCGGCCGCAGCGGGTTTGCAGTACTTTGCTATGATTACTACTCCCGACTCGCTTGCTGAGGGGTCTGCCAGTGCGTTCTACGCCCAGCTCACCGCTTTTCAAGCCAAGGTATTGGCCACTTGGAAGAGGCGCAGGTATGGCTCCGCCAGCACGCGCAGGCAACCTCTGCGACGAAGTCTCCCTCCTTCCGCCCAATCATAACCCCTATGCCAGACGAAGTATTACTCGACGAACCGTACGGTTCTGTCTTAGTCGATTCCCGCGTGCCTTGTGTAATTGTGCAGTTCCACGGGTTCGCTAACAAGACCCAGTTCAAGCACGTGATGGATGCGGGCCTGGCCTACTATTCGCAGCAGAGCACTCCACAGAAGCCTTGGGGGTGGATCGGGGACGTGCGCCAGATGAGCGCCATTCCGCAAGAGGTGCAGCAGTGCTGGTGAGTGAGTGGAACCCGCGAGCCTTTCGAGCCGGTGTACGAGAAGTGAGCGTAGTGCAGGCGGAAAATGTCATTGGGAAACTAGCCACGCAGGACGTACGTGCGGCCAACACAATGGCTCACCGCAATCAGTACGAAATCTACTCGGCCTATTACCCTTCTTTGAAGGCCGCCAAGCAAGGGGCACGCCAAGCCCTACAGCAACAGACATTACAATAGCCTTGGTGAAAGGTCAAGTCGGTAGCTAATTAATTATCACCGTCCCTTCACGAGCCAGTCTTCTCCCGCACGCTCCTCCACCGTAAAGCCATCCTGTAGGTAGACTTGCTGCAAGTGCTGCTCGAAGGTGTCGGCTCGCTTTTGCCGTTGGGCATAGGGCCCGGGATTCTCGTACATCTCCCGTACTTCACTCAACCGGAAGGCTACTTCTTCCGCTTTCGGAGGTAGTGCTTTCAGAGCAGCTGCCCGTAATGGTTTTGACGCCACTGTTGCCTGCCGGTAATCCTCCAACAGGTATTTCTCTACGAGCGCCTTGTAGATAGCGCCGGCTGGTTTCTTGATTTTACCCTTGCGGAACTGGTTCTCGACAATACGCAGCACGTAGTCTACGTATCCCTCGTCGTAGTCACCTGCGCTGAGTTGTGCTTCAATGGTGCTAATACTGCGGTTCCCAACGCCACGCTCGATGAGACGTTGCTGCCAGACGGGACGCGCAACTGACGTCATTTTTGTAGCGGTTCCCGCGGGCGGAAAAGCGAAGACAATGCGCTTGACACTGCGTCCTTCCCGCTCCACGTCATAGGTGAACGGAATATCCGTGGCGGCAATCTCGTCTTGTGCCTTGTCTAAGATGCGTACCTTGAGATTCTTGAATTCTCGGTACTCGTGCTCATCAATATCGAGCGCAAAGCGTAATTGCTTGAGCGTTAGCGTGCGCTTTCCAAAGTCGCCGTACTCTCTGAGCATAAAGTAAATACGCAGTGAGTAAGGGCTTTTGAGCTTATTGTAGCTGCGCTGCTTCAGCGGTTGTGAAATTGCCACTCTCGCGCAACTGTAACAGATACGGCATAATCAGAGGATTGAAGCTGGCAATAACGCCACCCATATCGCCATGGTAATCCGCTTGGGCCATGAGTGGCCGGTTGAGATACACCGGTTTCTTACGTCGCTTGCGAGTTTCTTCTTCCAACTCCTCAATGTGCACTGTGAACTTGGTGATGTCACGGCACATATCGGCAATGGCCTCGTAACTGGCTCCTCCCTTCTTCCCCTTGCTCTGAATCAGTTTTCGAAAGGAATGAACTGGGGCTGAAACTCTTCGTCATTGAAATCAATAACGTGTAAGCAG
>NZ_JZIR02000217.1:0-1771 GCF_000961955.2 Hymenobacter sp. AT01-02 | reverse complement strand
CTAGATACTGCTTCGCGGTGATAACCATCAATAAGAGCGTTAATAGCTGAGTCAAATAGTAGCTCGTACTTAGTGTTTTGCAGCACGACTCTAGACTCGTGCCCTTGAGGGCAGACAAATTCGTACACTAATGAATTGTGTAGTGGTGCGGCAACCCGAGCAAGTTGAAATTGCTCCTGCGTAGGTGTCTGCTCAGACCAAGAACGGGTGCATTGGTAGCATATTAAATGGAGTTTCATTTTTGTGCCATAACAGTGTTCATAAAGCTACAAAAGGGTGTCCAGAAAAGGGTGTGAAAAACACGTCCAAGAAAGGCCGTTTTCGGAGCTGTTTTCGGGGTTGGGAAAATCGTCCAGAAAACGACTGTTTGTTGGTCAATTGCCTTTATGGAAGCGCAAGGCCTTACATAGCACGCGCTGCTGGTAGTACGAAATGAGCCCGCCACCAAGCGCGTATGTAGGGGGAGATAGGAAAGCCTTTTTCTTCCACATCTTGTTCCTCAATATCCCATACACACCAATACTGGGCCGTGGTAGCATGTAAGTCCGCACGTTGCGTCAACAGCGCTTCGATCCGAGGCCAGGTGGTGTGCATCTGCGCTGGCGTGGCGTCATTCGAAGCCGCCTCCAAGATCATTTCCAGTAACACGAGGCGCTCGGCATCTTCGGCCTGGGCATACAGCTGGAAGTACGCGTCGAGGTCTTCTGCTTTCGCTACCTCCCAAGACCAATCTTGCATCCGGTCATGATAGGAAAGCCCGAGTTGGTGTGCCACCCATTGCCGGGACTCCGACGTCTCATACTGGGGTGGAGGAATGGGCTTGGGCATCAAGTGCAATCTACGCCAGGGCAAGTACAGGTTTCTCATCCAGAAGATACGCAACCTGTACTTTGGTTACTGTACCAGTTTACTGTACTGATTGGCGGCCTTTTAATACCCTTTTCCTCAATTACTGCTGTTCCTAAAGTTGTACAGTAAAACGAGGTATTTAGGGGCAGGAAGAGACCGAAAACTGTCACCTATTCCGGGACAAGACACGGCAACGCGAGATAACAACATGGTCCGAGAAAAGCATCAATTGCGAATCAATGGTTGTGCTTACTTTTGGACAGATGGCTAACGAGCAACCACCTAATCTGACCGCCCTGTTGGCGGCGCTTCCCCGCCAGGTGGCCCTCGCGGACGTTACGGAACGGGCCCGATTAGATGAACGCATTGCCGCCGTAGGACTACTACATGCCAACACAATTGGTGTAAGTCGGGGCACGCTGCAATTTTGTCCAGATAACCAGCCGCCGTTGTTAGAGGAACAGCTCACTTGGCTCTGGGCGATATACCCGCCATTAGGCAGGGAAATACTCACATATCCCCTTTCAGCGGCTTGTCGGTTACTGCTGAGGGCGTACCTTGCTGATGAGCTAGAGTGCTTTTGGAATTACATGAGTCAGCCTGGGGAGTCAGCGCTTGCCATCTAGGGGAGCCGACACAGCGTGCACTAGTCTGTGCAACGCAGTGGGTAAAAAGGTGAGCAGCTAAAGCGTACTCCTCGCCCTCATTTGAGCAGCCGCCATTTCTTCGATAAAGACCGATAAATGTCGTGGGTGCTTATCAGGCCTTATGTAGAGTAGAAAAAGGCCTCTTCTCACTTCCCAGGACACGGCGTAACTCGCAGCGGCAGCAGGAAGCCGTCCGCTAGGTGGCCCCACAACGCATCCATCAAGCTGGGTAGCACTGCCGTAATGGTGGAGTAGGCAGGTATTAGGCACCCGTA
>NZ_JZIR02000216.1:0-2141 GCF_000961955.2 Hymenobacter sp. AT01-02 | reverse complement strand
CCTGGTGTGACCCATGAACCCATTTTCGCCGCTGCGGCTGCGCAAAATGCGTTGGTGCTCTACCCCTTCGGGCGTCGTTCATTTGGTTGGCTAGAGCAGCGAGTCGCTTTGGAGAATATTCGGACCATGGTCAAGCACGTCAAGCAACGCTACCACGTAGACCGCCAGCGCGTGTACCTGGGGGGAATGTCTAATGGTGGCACAGCAGCCTATTGGTATGCCTGCCAATCTCCGGCTGGCTTTGCCGGATTCTTCGCCCTTTCGGCTAAGCCGACTAGTGCTTTTGGCCCGCTGAAGTTCGGCAGCCTGCGCCGGGGCGCGCCCTATATTCCCTGCACGCCCAGGACGACGAACAGGTTGCGCACCACGAAGTGCTAGCTACCTACTCGCAACAGCAAAACATAGCCCGGCAGTGGCACTTTGCCTCCCTGCCTACGGGCGGCCACGGGTTTCTGTACGGCCCAGGCGGACCAGCCGCCTTGAATGCTCTCTTGGGCCAGTTACTGAAGCAGACTGCCCGGTGATGGGCACTTCGTCAGTGGCAGGCATTGGAAAAATCTTTCTTTGAAAAGCTAGTAGCTATATTCTGTGACGAGGCTTCTAGCTTTACAACTGCTTCCCTACGGTGTCTCCTCTAATGTATCAGCCGCTTATATCTGCGGTGTTGCTACCCGCTACCCACTATTCTCACATGAATCCAGCTAGCCAAACATGCCCTATTCCTCGTGGGGCAGCCTCTTCTGTTTGCCGAGTATCGACACGGCTTTTCCGGGTGCTGTGCTGGGTATGTTGGTTGCTGGTTGGCATCGGTGCCGGTTCGTCGTGCTATGGACAACGTGTTAGCCGCCCGCAATCTAATCCAAGAAGAGTAGCTAGCACCGTACCGCAACACGTACTCACGGAAGCGCTTCGCCAAGCCAACGTGCCCGGTATGCAGCTAGTATATACTCACGGGCCAACCGTGACCTCGTACAACGTGGGCGTGCGCAAAGCTGGCACTTCGCAGCTTGTCACGGCAACCAGCACGTTTCAAGCGGCTTCTTTGGGGAAAATAGTGCTGGCCTACATCACCTTGCGCCTCCGTGACCGGGGACTGCTGACGCTTGACACGCCCCTATTGCGCTACTGCCCTTACCCCCGACTCCAGCAAGACCCGCGCGCGCAGGCCATTACGGCCCGTATGGCTCTGGCCCACAGCACGGGCTTACCGAACTGGGCCGAGTCTCCGCTTAGTCCAAACTGGTCTGCCTCACCGCTCGCGTTGCGCTACACCCCGGACAGCTGTTGGAATTACTCAGGCGAAGGCTACGTGTGGTTGCAGAAAGTGCTGGAACACCTAACAGGCAAATCATTGGAGACGCTTGCGCAGGAAGAAGTATTTCAGCCTTTGCACATGGCTCACAGTAGTTTTGTGTGGCACGCGGCTTTTTCGACTACCGCTTGCACCGGTCATGATGAGAAAGGCCAACCTACCACTATCCAGCAGTTCAGCCAGCCTTACGGAGCCTATAGCCTACTCACCACAGCCACCGATTACGCTATCTTTCTGCAAGCCTTGACAACAGGTCGAGGCCTACAGCCGGCTTCCTATCAAGTAATACGTACGCCTAGTAATTCTGCTTCGCGGTGCCGCAGCACCTCGCTTAGCCCCGCGGATGCAGCTGTGGCCTGGGCTTGCGGAGTAGGCTTGGTTGCAACCAGCCACGGACCGGCCTTGTGGCACTGGGGCAACAATGGGGACTTCCAGGGTTTTTTCATGGCATTTCCTGACACCAAGGAAAGTCTGCTGCTGTTGACGAATAGTGCCAACGGCTTGCGCTTACCTGAGCGCCTACTGCCTTTGTTTTTTGGTCCTGGGCAGTATTGGGCAATGCAGTGGCTGGCGGAAGAAAAGTAACACACCAGTAGCGCAGGGGGGTAGCAGCAGTTAACGTGAAGCGTGATGAGTCTGTGTTCATTTCCGGCGCAGAGCAGTTCAGTGCTGTAACTGATAGCTTCAATGGATTCTGGATGCGGTGTAGTGTCGGCTACCTCGGTTTGGCAATTGGCTAGCAGCACCAGCAAAGGGTAGAGCTCCCTCCACACTAGGGTCGACAGTAGTGGTCATGATTGACCCCAATACGTTCTGAGGGCCGCTAGAT
>NZ_JZIR02000215.1:0-711 GCF_000961955.2 Hymenobacter sp. AT01-02 | reverse complement strand
TTTTTTTTGAAGAATCGCTACTTTTGTTTGATAATTCATATACCATATTATTTAACTGCCAAAAACATCTATTTAATACCTATATACTATTGTTAGAATACATTAGTCTTTTGCCTAGTTTTCCTGTATAAGGTTGAACAAAAGCACCTTCAACCAAGTTGTCTCCGCCTATGCAAGTCACCGTCTGTCGCAAAGAGCACTTCAACGCCGCGCATCGCCTCCACAACCCTGAGTGGAGTGATGAACAGAACCAGTGGGTGTTTGGCAAATGCAATAACCCTCACTATCACGGACATAACTACGAGCTCATCGTACGATTAACGGGTGAGATAGACCCCCGTACTGGCTACGTGTATGACATGAAGATTTTAAGTGACCTCATGAAGCGCGAGATTCTGGATACCTTTGACCATAGGAATCTGAACTTGGATACAGAGGAATTCCGGAACCTCAATCCAACGGCTGAAAACATTGCTGTTGTGATTTGGAACCGCTTGCGTCCCCATTTAGAGGAGCACCTAACATTGTCGGTCACGTTGTATGAGACCGAACGCAATTTTGTAGAATACCATGGCTAACTCTGAGCCCGCTGCTTCAGCTGCGGACAGTAATACTCCCGCTGCCGACGCCCATCTGGACAGTGCCTTGCGCACACCTCTTCGCCCGGACGCTTTTGCGCAGAGCGACGATGAGAAGATTACCGCTATTGCC
>NZ_JZIR02000214.1:0-1247 GCF_000961955.2 Hymenobacter sp. AT01-02 | reverse complement strand
CTGCCCGCTCAGGGCCGGCCGGAATCGTCCCTGCCAGGTTACCTGCTCCTGCGCCCGTAGGGCCAAGAGCAGGTCCAGCTTCTCGGCAAACAGGCGTCGTAGTCGCGTAAATCGTAGCCAAATAGCGGGTAGGCTCCGTGAAGGAGCCCCGGCCCACCACCAGCTCCGCCCGCCCCCGCGAGAGCAAGTCGAGAGTAGCAAACTCCTGAAACACGCGCACCGGGTCGGCGGCCGACAGCACCGTGACGGCGCTGGTCAGGCGAATGCGCGAGGTGCGGGACGCCGCCGCGGCCAAAATCAGGGCCGGCGCTGAATCCAGGAACTCCGCCCGGTGGTGCTCCCCGATGCCAAAGACATCAAGCCCTACCTGATCGGCCAGTTCAATACGGTCCACCAAGTGGCCCATTTGCTCGGCGGCCTGGCGGGCGGGCGGCATACTGCTCCCTAACCCGCGCAGGGCAAAACTATCAATACCTAGTTGCATGATTTGAAATTCCAAGAAGGGTGGGTGCCGCACCCCGCGCCGGCGCCGGCGGAGGTGCGCCCGGGGCCTAGGCTAGCGCGGGCACTTGGTCGGTAGTCGATGGTGCCGTAGAGGCCCTGGTAGAAGTCGTGGTAGGCTGGATGATTTCCTGGCGCGTATTCATCACAAATGGACCCTGTGCCACGATAGGCTCCGTATAAGGAGCCCCGCCAAACACGATAAAGTCGGCCGCGCTGCCGGGAGCGGCGCTTAGGACGAGGGGGGCATCCGAGGGTGGGGTCCAGTAGCAAAAGCTCGCCGGCCTCGTAGCGGATGCCCCCCACCAGGGCCGGCTGGTGCAGCACAAAGGCGGCGTACTCGTGTCCGGCCGTGGTAGGGAGCACCAACTGCTGACCCGCTGCCAGCTGCACGTGTAGAGAAACTGGGGCGAGTAAGTGGGAACGGGGGACGTCTGGCCGGCCCATTCGCCCACAATTACCTTCAGCCACCCCGCTGAATGGGGTAGCGCGACGGTCGGCAGGGCGCGGGCGGGCAGCGACCGGTACTCGGGCAGCTGGGCTTTTTGCTGCGCGGGCAGGTTGATCCAGAACTGCAGCCCGTGCGTGACGGAGCTGCGGGTAGCCGCGTCGGGATTGATGGACTCATCGTGCAGAATCCCGTTGCCGGCGCTCATCCACTGCGCCCCGCCCGAGCGCACCAGGGCCGTGTTGCCGCGGCTGTCGCGGTGCAGGCCCTCGCCGCTCAGCAGGTAGGTGAGGGTAGC
>NZ_JZIR02000213.1:0-1113 GCF_000961955.2 Hymenobacter sp. AT01-02 | reverse complement strand
TACCTCGAGAAAGATGGTAGGCCAGCAGTTGGGGCTATGAAAGTATTCTGCGCAAAGGATTAGCGCCGTTACAAGACCTGTATGATTACTGCCTAATTGATACGCCGCCCTCCCTGTCCGCCCTTACCTACATGGCTCTGGTCGCGTGTAACGCGGTCTTCATTCCTTGCCAGCCCGAGTACTTTGGCTATGAAGGGCTCAACAAGCTAATTCAAGCTTGCGAGCGAGTAAAGGACCTGTACAACCCCACGCTGATTATTGGGGGAATCTTCTTCACCAAGTACAGCAGCAGGTACCGTAAGAAACTGCATCACGACGTTGTTGCGCTGATTGACTCCAAATATTCCGAGGCCAACCTGATGATGGAGACGACCATCCGCGAAAATGTTTCCCTGGCTGAAGCTCAGATCAAGAAGCAAAGCATCCACCAGTGGGCGCCGGAAAGTAACGGCGCAACCGATTATGAGTTACTTACCCAAGAGATTGTTGCCCGCGTATGAGTAAGCAAAAGAAGAAACCGTCTTTCGGAGATGATTTGGACGCTCCAGCACTGCCTCTGGCCAGTGACGCCCGCTTGTATGGTGTTAACCGAGAGGTCGTACCACTGCCAGTAGCGACACCAATAGCTACTGCTCCTACCCAAACACCTGCTGCAACGCCCTCGTCGGAAGAAGAGTGGCTGAAGTTCAGTTCCTTTCTGCGACGGAGCACTTACGTGCGACTAAAGCAAAGTGAGTACTGGGACCGACTAGTTCTGAAAAAGGCAGTAGACTCTGCTCTGTGCGCGTTCCTAGATACCATGGACGGCGCTGATCGGCCCTTACCGGAAGATGAACAGTACCGGCTTAATGGCAAAAAACTCAAGTAATTTAAAAGTATAAAAAACGCACAAAAACGCGCAGCATGAATTTTTGCCGTGTGCTAATTTATACTCCCCAGAACTCGCGTAACCGCTACAAAAAATGACGTCAAAAAATGCTTACTAGCTTTTATTACTTGTTACTATATTAATAGTATTATGGGCCTCATAACTATCAGAGCGACAGAGAGTTTAAGAGGCTAACCGCTACAAAAATGACGTCAGCCGCTACAAAAATGACGTCGAACCGCTAC
>NZ_JZIR02000212.1:0-809 GCF_000961955.2 Hymenobacter sp. AT01-02 | reverse complement strand
GAAACTGCTGCCACGTCCAGAGTAGCGCCAAGGCACCAATAAGTATTCCCAAGCTGCGTCCAACAGAGGGAAGATGGCTGGAAGAAGAAGATTGCATTAGGGGGCGGGAGTAGCGAAGGCAACGGGGGCAGCATTAGGCGTCCAGAGCAGCATCACGTGCAGGAGCGTCCAAAGCAATAAGCCAAGTAGTAAGGCAGCGCCTGGTAGCACGGCCCACCAATGGCGGCGGGTACGCTCGGGAGGCGTAGCGGCGAAGTCGCGCCAGGTAAGCAGAAACGCAAGGCTCGCTACGCAACCCACGCAGAACAAACCACCTGCTACCGTCAGCAGTAAGGGAAGGAAAGTCATGACTTTAAAACTTAGGAAGTGAAGAGAATAAAATATCACCAACTCGCTACCTCGGCTACTGGAAGTAGCGCGCTAAGCCACGTAAATGGGAGAAGCATACTGTTGCTCGCCCTTGCTAGAAACGTACCCGGGGGCTAAGCTGCTGGGAGTGAGCCGCAGTTGGTTGGCCAGTTAGTTGAGTATAGGCAGAGGCCTCGGCCCAGTTCCAGCTTTGCCACTGCCGATGAGTAGGGCCATATTCTACCAACCACTGAGCTACTCGCTCCTGCACCAGGCGGCGGGCTTCGGCGGGCTGCACGTGGTTTTCGTGGTAGCCATCGGGGCTAGTCACGGCAATGCTGTTCATGCCATCCAGAATGGCTTGGCGTGCGGCCAGCTCCGGCAAAACGCGCGGCGGCATGGTCAACAGAAAGTCGAGGTCTACTTGGCGGAAGCGGGGCTGCAGGTTGTACCGCACCATC
>NZ_JZIR02000211.1:0-2786 GCF_000961955.2 Hymenobacter sp. AT01-02 | reverse complement strand
GGGCAGGTTGGGCGGGGCGCCGGGCGGAGCGTAATCGTTGAACTTAATGTCGAATACCTTGTTGGCACGGCGAAGTTGTTGGCCCTGTACAACGGCTTCCAGCGCCTCGCGAGCCGTGCGAGCAAACTGTGCTTGGCCGAGCTGGTAGGTGCCGTAAAGCCAGTAGCCTGAAAGCCATAACTGCCGAGCAGGCACACCGCCAGCAAGCCGAAAATAAAGCGAAGACGGTGTTTCATGGGCAACGATAGGAGCCCGAAAATACGGGAGGTTAACGGCCGGAAAACGCTCCTTAACATTCCTTAACAAAAAATAACAGTGCGTTACACAGGTGGCGGCGTCCTTTGCAGCGTCGCTTTTACCCCATGGTGTATGCAGCAACTTTGTGCGTCTGCCCCTTCACTACCCAGCTTTTGCCTTCTTACTCAGACTGCGCAAGAGAAGTCGTTGGTAAGGAAGGGCAAGCGTAGAACTTTTCTACTGGCTATTTCCAGTAGTGCAGGCAAAACCGCGGATGGGCGCAGCGCAGAAGACCCTACGTTTTTCAGTACCCATTTCAAAGCCGTTATTCTATGAAGTTACTTGCTCTTACCAGTGCCGCTTGGTGCCTGGGTACTTTCGCTGCTGCGGCCCAAGCTATACCACTAGTATATCCAAAGCTTAGCAAAACCCTCGACAGCTTAGCCTACGTCGATCAGTGGCCCATGCAGCAGTTATTCAAACAGCTGCCCGACAGTGCTGGCCGAGACCTAGTGCGGGTAGAGCAAGAAAACTTTGCCCGTCACCAGCCTATCCTAGAGCGCATTGTGCGCCAAGTGGGCTACCCTGGTTTCCGGCAGGTTGGCGAGCAAAGTGCCAACAACTTCTGGCTGCTAGTACAGCATGCTGATGCCTACCCAGCCTTTCAACGCCAAGTGCTACAGTTGATGTTAACTGAAGTGCAACGAAAAAATGCCAGTCCCATCAATTATGCCTACCTCACTGACCGCGTCGCCATCAATTCCGGCCGCCTGGAAGAATACGGCACGCAGGTCGTGTACCAGGGGCCTGGCATTGGTCACGCAGTACCCAAGTCGCTTCGGGATCCGGAGAATGTGGACAAACGCCGTGCTGCCATTGGCATGGAGCCCCTGAAAACCTACCTCGACAGGATGACTAAAATGCACGAGGAAATGAACAAACCCAAGCCGGTAGTACCATAGCCAAGCCCGTGGTTTGAAGCCTAATTTTGAGAGGCAGTTGCTGTAAAGGATATTCCACTATTGGGAGAGCTTCACTCTTCGCCATAGTTATCAGCTTGATAATCAGTATCTGAGCACAGCATAAGCCTTAATTATGGATAGCGATTTTGCTTGCTACTACTGGATTGCTATTCCACGGCCTGTGTGATCCTAGTTGGCGAACCGGGTTCACTTTCTCATATTGTCTCCTGATCGTTTCGCCCTCTCACATATTCTGAACTGTATGACTATGTCATCCGTCCCCGTGCTCTTTGTGCACCACGTCTTATTTTATACTCCTGCTACTGCTAGCGACGCCGACAAAGCCATACTCTTAGAAGGGCTGCAACAACTAGTTCGTATTCCTTCGATAAAGCAGGCCCACATTGGTACGCCCGCAGATACCACCCGCGACGTAATTGAGCGGACTTATACATACTCCTTACTATGCCTCTTCGATGGTGCCGAGCAAGAGGCGCAGTACCAACACCACCCAATTCATGACGAATTTCGCACTCAGTATGCGCGCTATTGGGAGAAAGTTGTGATTTACGACGCAATCGGGCCAGTAGTAGAATAGGGGAAGCAAGCAGGCGTAAAGCACCTATTTCACCCGTTGTTCACCCAAGATGGTACCTCTCAGAGTCTGTATTTTTCAGCCGGTAAAGTGCCGATCATCCAAAAATGATTGGGAATTCTAATTTTAGAGCGCCTAGCGTAGTGAATTAGCGCAATCGAGCTTAGTCTCCAAAAAGGAGGACAAGCAAAGTAACTAGCTTGTTAGGGCCTAAGTTGTATTGGAAGCGGCATAAATGAAATGGGACAGCAAAGGACCTATTGTATTAGCAATACAATAGGTCCTTTGCTGTCCCGTGGGGATTAGGCTACTGCAATAGTTATTCAGTGCCACTACTAATTTTCTAACTGTTACAATGCAATATTGATGCTGTGAACAATGGCTTCTGTACCGAGTATAAGTTGCTCAGCGAAAGTGCAAGCTATAACCTGCAATAATCGCCTTTTGGATGAGGTGTTTTGTTCACATCCAGCTGGTTGAGCAACTGAATCTCAAGTCCGACTCTATAATTGAGAGGACGCCTCTTTATAGACGCTTGCCAATTAGCGACGCTCTTAATCTGAAGAGTATGGCACGCGCCTTCGTAGTGTGCAACTGAAAGGACCGATAAGTTCGTGAGTTCGCTCTACAAGCCTAATTTCTGCGCGGCATTATGCTGGCGCACATCGTCCAGCCGGGTGTAGCGTCGGATCATGGCCGAGGTCTTGTGCTTGGTCTGGTTCATAATCTCGCTGTCATCGGCCCCAGCCAGCTTGGCCACCGTCACGAAAGAAGCCCGCAAGGAGTGGGCGGAGTAGGTAGGGCCCAGATAGCGCTGCACCACCGCGTTGATACTCTTGTCCGATAGCCGCGCCTGCGTTAACCGTTCACCCTTGCGCAGGGACACAAACACGGGTCCGGTCTCGCGCTTGAGTTGCCGAAGCCACGCCTGCAGGGAGCGAATAGGTACACACCTTTGGCTTCGGGAGAATAGAAGACTTGCCTTTTCTTCA
>NZ_JZIR02000210.1:0-1897 GCF_000961955.2 Hymenobacter sp. AT01-02 | reverse complement strand
CAACTACATGCTCAAGTTTGAGGTGAATACGCTGAAGCCGTTCAATGCCAACGTCATCAAGTTCCTTATCGATGGCAATGCCGACAAAGTGAACACCTACCAGTGGAAGCCCTCCGTGCCCTTCGATACCCGCGGCAAATGGAGCACCATGCTATCAAGCTAACCGACGTTATCAATACGCCGTTGGCACCTTCCAAAGCTCAGTATGAGGTCAAGTTCTTATTTCATGGCGACGGTGCGCTGAATGCGGATATAGCGTTCGACAACTTTCGGATAGTACCGAAAGACTAAGCGCAAACACCACAAACTCACTTCTTGTCCCGCGGCTGATTGAGGTTGTACCGATAGGTTTTGTACAGACTCACACACTGCTTACCCCAAGATTGCTGCCCTGGGCTTTTGTCGTTGCCATAGCCTTGGGCAGCACAAGTACCTCCCAACCTTTCCATGAAAAAAATAGTACTCTTTCTCCTTGGCCTAGCCTTTTCCTCCTCAGGATTCGGCCAAGGCAACAACTACACCCAGAAGTACACCAAGTACGACGGCCTCGCCCTGACCCCGCCCATGGGCTGGAACAGCTGGAACAAATTTGCCTGCAACGTCGATGAGAAGCTCATCAAAGAAATGGCCGATGCGCTGGTTAGCTCCGGCATGAAAGACGCAGGCTACACCTACATCAACATCGACGACTGCTGGCACGGCGAGCGGGATGCGCAGGGGTTCATCCATCCCAACAAAGATCGTTTTCCCTCCGGCATGAAGGCCCTGGCCGATTATGTGCACAGTAAGGGCCTGAAGCTGGGCATCTACTCCGATGCCGGTTCCCAGACTTGCGGCGGTAGGCCCGGCAGCCGGGGCTACGAGTTTCAGGATGCTCAGCAGTACGCCAGCTGGGGAATCGACTACCTGAAGTACGACTGGTGCAACACAGAGGGGCTGAAGGCCGAGGGCGCCTACAAAACCATGACGGCGGCGCTGCAAAAAGCTGGACGGCCGGTTGTACTCAGCATTTGCGAGTGGGGCAACGATACGCCCTGGATCTGGGGGCAAACGGTAGGGCATCTGTGGCGCACTACCGGCGACATCTACAACTGCTTTGACTGCATTGAGGACCACGGCACGTGGAAGTCGTTTGGGGTGATGGCCATTCTGGACAAGCAGGAAGGACTGCGGCAGTACGCCGGACCCGGCCACTGGAACGACCCAGATATGCTGGAGGTAGGCAACGGCATGCCCGCGAACGAAGACCGGGCGCACTTTACGATGTGGTCGATGCTGGCCGCGCCTCTCATCACGGGCAACGATTTGCGTAAGATGAGCAAGGAAACCGCCGACATCCTCATCAACCGGGAGGTGCTGGCCGTGAACCAGGATAAGCTAGGAGTACAGGGTTTTAAATATGCCAGCAAAGACAGCGTAGAAACCTGGCTGAAGCCTCTAGAGGGCGGCAAGTGGGCGGTTACGTTCCTCAACCGCAGCCGCAAGCCCCAGCCCGTTGCTTCGACTGGAAAACGACGCCCGTCACCGACGACTTATCCAAACAGGAGTTGAACGCCGCCAAAACCACCTACAAAGTGCACAACCTGTGGACGAAAAAGGACGCCGGCACCACCAAAAAAGCCTTTGCCGCTACCGTGCCCGCCCACGATGTGGTGATGCTACTGCTAACCAAATAACCAGCAGGTGAGCTGAGTACGAAAAAGCAGCCATTAGCCTCGCGCGTGGCTGCTTTTTGTGCTTTTAGCTTTCCTCTCGGCAATTTTTGCTAGGGAGATATCCAACCAAAATAAACCGATAGTATCGTGAATTCTTATTTTTCTGATCGTTACCGCATGTGGAAGCCATTGCTGACCGCCAGCGTGCTCCTGCTGGGCGCCAGCGTGCAGAAAGCCGCAGC
>NZ_JZIR02000021.1:0-705 GCF_000961955.2 Hymenobacter sp. AT01-02 | reverse complement strand
CTGCGCGAAGCCCACGAAGAAGTACACCTGCCGCCCGCCAACGTCGAAATTTTAACTTCTCTGCCCACTGTGGCCGTGCCCACGGGCTTCCGCATTGCGCCTTTTCTCGGCCGCATTCGGCGGCCGGAGGTGTGGCAGTGGCAAGCCGAGGAAATAGACGAGGTGCTGGAAATTCCGCTACGTCACCTGCTGGATGCTGCCACCCATACGGAGGAAGACTGGCACTTACCCGGTTGGCCCGGCCCCCGCCGCGTGCCCTACTACCGCATTGCAGGTGGCTACAAGCTCTGGGGGGCAAGCTACCGCATCATCACGCCCTTGCTTCCGCGCCTGCTGGCCGGCGAGTGGAACGTATGAAGCTGGGCGGCGGCCCGTTGGTGCACTAATCAGAAACTAGGTAGCAGCCGCGCTTGGCAAGAGAGCAGTACTACGCGGGCATGTTGCCGTTTCGGTGCGCTTGGCGCTTCATATCTGGCACGAAATTGCATTAGCTATTTGTAGTAACAGCTCAGGAGAGCTACTCAACCCTTACTATGAAACGACTTCCGATTCTGTTGCCGCTACTGCTTCTGTTGCTGCCGGCCGTTTCGTTTGCGCAGCGTGAACAATCTATCTGGCTGTTTGGCCAGCAGGCGGGCCTAACATTCCCGGCTGGCGGCGGGTCCCCCACGCCCCTGCTTACTAACAAAATGACCACGTATGAGG
>NZ_JZIR02000209.1:0-4262 GCF_000961955.2 Hymenobacter sp. AT01-02 | reverse complement strand
CGGCGAAGTGCGTACCCACCAGCCACCCTGTCCTTTTTCGTCCCACAGCACCGAGCAGTCGTCCCAGCCGGACTCGGCCAGCACCGGGCTCAGCCGCTCCCAGGGGCCGGCCGGGCGCGGGGCCGAGGTCATGAAGTAGCCTTCCTCGGGCGTACCAAAGTAGATGTAGAAGCGGCCGTTGTGGTGCCGGATGGTGCCGGCCCAGATGCCCCGTCCGTAGCGGTTCATTTTGTCCCAGTTCAGCTCCGGGCCAATCTGGGTGAGGTCAGCTACGGCGTGCCCGGCAAACTGCCAATTCACTAGGTCGCGCGAGTGCAGGATGGTGAGGCCGGGCGAGAACTGGAAAGTGGAGGTAATGGCGTAGTAGTCGTCGCCCACCTTGATGCAGTCCAGGTCGCTGTAGTCACTCGGAATTATAGGGTTAGAATAAGTAGAATCTGCTTGCTCGCCCCACCGGTTCCAGTCGCCCCATGGGGGCGGCACCTGCGCCAGCAGGCTTATGCGCATGGTAGCGAGCAGTATCGCAAGCACAAAGACTTTCGCTTTAGGAACGCGCATGCTTTCTTTAATGGCAACAGCTAGCAGTAGGTAGATAGTGTAAAATTCGGTGCGGCTGGTGTAAGTGAAGTGGGGTGTTTTCGGCAAAAGCAAGGTAGTAACTCAACATTCATGTTGCTTTCTGATAAATAATGGGTTAGCAAACAGGGTACTTTTGATGGCCGATCAGAAAGCTACTTACGTGGACCGCTTTTATTCATTGCGCTTTGAGTTGCGATGATACATATTGGGAGACTGAGCTTACAGTAGGCCGCTGATTAGGACTTTTCGGCTATTTAATTTTTTGCTCTACTCTCTTTGGTTGAGCACCTAGCAGTAATAGAACGAGTAGCGGTGGGTAGGCAAAGCGCATGGAAAATAGAAGCTAGGTAGGCACTACCAGAAGGCTTTGGCGCTGTTCAGCTGGTGGGGTGCTATGCAGCTCACCAGCCCAAGCCTGGTCAACTCACTGCACGAGCTAATAGCTATCCAAGTATCCGGTGAACATAAGCACGCAGCTACAAGCTAGTTTCGCTATAAGCGAAATGTGTGCACGAGTGTATACTTCTTTTCGCCCCGCAGTTACGGAACAAAGAAAATACAGCTTTCCTAGCTCCGCATTGCGGAGTTAGCCTTTGTTTGGTTGGGCTATGGAATCATGACTGTGAGGCATGGCCACCAACGCCCATTAGCAAATTTTGACACTGTGTTTGAACTAGCTTTTTTAATCACTCAACACGCTTCAAGTAAGCCAGCCGGGTGGCTCGCCCTTTTCTCCGATGCTACCTCTTACGGGAAGCCTAGCACGGT
This sequence comes from Hymenobacter sp. AT01-02, assembly GCF_000961955.2. Taxonomy (NCBI): domain Bacteria; kingdom Pseudomonadati; phylum Bacteroidota; class Cytophagia; order Cytophagales; family Hymenobacteraceae; genus Hymenobacter; species Hymenobacter sp. AT01-02. The sequence goes on along the minus strand of NZ_JZIR02000209.1, from coordinate 2,915 downwards.
AATAAACTGAAGATTATCAGATTTTTGTGAGCTAAATACTGTTTTTTTCAAGAGTGTAACTAAGGGAAACTGACGGCTTTTTTCAGGTTTTTAGCCGAAAAATCAAAGCAGGCGTCATGGGGGCGCAGGATAGATTTACACCGCATCTGCTTTCTGCTAAGGGGAGCAAATGTGGCCTGCCATCCGGCGGGTTATTACTGCTCTTAATTTATTCTCCCACCCAATCCTTTTCGTATGAAAAGAAGTTTTCCCTTCCTTACAAGGGCGGCTGGAGCCTTGCTGCTGGTCGGTCCTTTGTTCTCTTCGGGCTTGCATGCCCAAACGCCTAGCGCAAGTAGCACCCTGGTTGCGCAGCCCATTCCCGACCGGCTTGTGCCGTATAGCGTGGCTGACCCTGGCGTGGCCAAGCCCATGATATGGGGCATGGATGCCGGCGGCTGGACCAACCCGGCCATCTGGCAAACGGGGGTCGCTTACTTAGGGGCCAGCAATGTGCAGATAACGCGAATACCTGCTTTCCCGACTGACACGTTGTACGGCAATGCCCTTCAGCCCAGACAAAAAGCCTTGGTGAAGGAGCGACTCGACCATGTGGCGGCAGCCGGCCATAGCCTGCAGGTTATGCTAAACCCCGGCGGCGGGGAAATTGCCTGGTACTCGCGCGATGCCGTGGGCTACGCTCGCTACGCGTTGCTGATGGAATTAACTAAGAATTACATCGAGAGCTTTGGCCACAAGGTGGTGTCCATCACGGGCTACAACGAGCCAGACCCCGCATACGCCGGGGTTTCGCAGCAGAATTTCTACGATTTTATTGCTGCCTGCAAAGCCCGGCCAGCGTTGAGCGGCTTGCGCTTTTGCGGGGGAAATACGCTCAATAACGATTTTGCGCTCAGCTGGTACAACTATTCGAAACCCGCCGGCCTCAACGAGGGTAATACCCACCAGCTAGCCGGCATTTTCGATACGTACGCCAATTTTTACCAGAGGGTGCGGGCCAACGGCGACTATGCCACTAATGACGAGGTTCACGACATCATGGAGAGCATCGTGGGTGCGCAGTATGGTATGCAGGCCGGTATTTACTGGGGCTATGCCAACTTGGCCCGCGGGGAGTTTGTGAAAGCCTGCAATGGAACCCGCCTGGGCTACGCCGAGCACCGCCCAAATTGGACCGCTGCCGCGGTGTACCGCCAAACCACGGGGCAGCTGCAGGCGTTTGGGGGGGTATCGGAGCGGCAAGCTATTACGACTACGTACAACTACGTGGCCAAGGACCGGGACGTCTATTACGAAGGCTACGGGCCGCAGCGGGAGTACTCGCTGACGCTGCCCGGCGGCTCGGGCTACATGACCAACGACCAGCGCTACGCCGAGCGCGTAATCAACATCAGCTGGGGCGAGGACATACAGCCCGTTACCAACGGGCGCTATGTGCTCGTGAACCGCGCTAGCGGCAAAGTGCTGCAAGTGAGCGGGGGCTCGACAGCCAATGGGGCCGCTATTCAGCAGGGAACCAACACGGGCGCTACTTGGCAGCAGTTCAACGTGACGCCCGTAGACTCCCGTATTGGGGGGGACTTTAGCTACTTCTCGGTCACGGCAGTAAATAGCGGCAAGGCGCTGGACTTACAAGACTACTCGCTGAATAATGCTGCCCCTATCGTTTCCTACGACGACAATAAGTCGGGCAACCAGTTGTGGTACATGGACTACGCAGCCGACGGCTGGTTTTACATCCGCAACCGCCACAGCACCAAAGCACTCGACATTGCGGCGGATGGCCTGACGGCGGTGCAGCAGGAAAAAAACACGGCCAGCACCAGCCAGCAGTGGCGCTTGCTGCCGGTAGGCACCACGGTAGAGTTTACGGCCCCCGACGCGCCCACCAACCTAGTGGCTACGGCCAACCCCGAATCGGTACGCCTGAGCTGGGCGGCCAGTTCCGCTACGGATGTGGCTGGCTATACCATCTTCCGCGCCGAGGCAGCCAACGGACCGTTCAATACCATTGCCCGCAACGTGGTCGGAACTTCGTTTATCGACAATACCGCTACCACCAGCGGGCAGTATTACTACAAGCTGAAGGCTGTTGATAATGCTCTTAACCGCTCGGCCTACTCGAGCCAGGTAGCGGCCACTACCACCGGCACCCGCGACTTAGTGGCGCAGTGGCAGTTTGACGGCAACACGCTGGACAACTCCGTGAACGGCAACCGTTGCGCCCCCTTCGGCGGCACCTCATTTGTAGCGGGCAAGGTGGGAGCCAATGCTTTGGCGCTGAACGGCGCGAACGCCTTTGTGCAGCTGCCAGCCACCGTAGCCAACCAGTCGGAGATAACCGTGGCGGCTTGGGTGTATTGGAACGGCGGCAACGCTTGGCAGCGCATCTTCGATTTCGGCAACGACCAGTCGCAATACCTGTTTCTAACCCCCAACAACGGGGCGGGCAACTTGCGCTTGGGCATTCGCAACGGCGGGGCCGAGCAAACGCTCGATGCCCCAGCCTTGGCTATTAATACCTGGGCGCACGTAGCCGTGACCCTGGGAGCTAATGGCGCACGAATCTTTGTAAACGGGCAAAAGGTGGCCGAGTCGGTTAACGTTACCATTCGGCCAATCGACTTCAAGCCGGTACTCAACTACCTAGCCGCAGCCAGTTCAATGACGCATTATTCAGCGGCCGTCTTGATGAGGTGCGGGTGTATAACTATGCGCTGGCCCCAGTGGAAGTAGCCACTCTAGCGGCGCCAAGCAGCACCTACTACCAGCTAGCCAACCGCACCACCGGCCTGTTTCTGGATGGCATGGGCCGCACCACCAACGGTGACAACTGCGGCCAATACGGCAATGGCACCACCAGCTTCAACGCCTTCTGGGCCTTGCGCGAGGTGGGCAGCGGCTACTACCTGCTG
>NZ_JZIR02000208.1:0-975 GCF_000961955.2 Hymenobacter sp. AT01-02 | reverse complement strand
CATGGCGGGTGACGGGGGCTTTGCCATGCTCATGGGCGAGCTGCTGACGCTAAAGCAATTGAAGGCGCCCGTGAAAGTGGTCATCTTCAACAACAATAGCCTAGGCTTTGTAGAATTAGAAATGCGCGCGGCCGGTATTTTAGAGTACGGCACCGAACTGGAAAACCCCAACTTTGCGGCACTGGCCGAAGCGGCGGGCGTGCGGGGCATCCGTGTGCAAAACCCCGCCGACTTGCCCGCCGCCATTGCTCAAATGTTGGCGCATCCAGGGCCTGTTATTCTCGATGCTGTTGTGAAGCGCGCCGAGCTATCCATGCCGCCTACTATTGAAGCCAGTCAGGTGAAGGGCTTTAGCCTCTATACACTGAAAGCCATTATGAGCGGCCGGGGCGACGAAATACTAGAGTTGGCAAAAACTAACTTGTTGCGCTAGTGCCTCTGTATCGTTGCTGGCTAGACAGGCGACGGTATATATGATAGTACACTGTCATATCATTGACTTACCCAGGTGCAGTATTGTAGATTGAACGTTCTACCATATTTAGCCTGTTAATGCAAGGCAACAGGCGAGGGCAAACCACGCCGGTTACCTTTAAATTTGCCGAATCTGACCCACCTACGAAGCGTTCTGTTCCCTTGACTAACAAAGAAATCAAAGCCCTCATCTCCCTGCTCGACGACCCTGAAGTTGCCCCGCAGATTCAGGAGAAAATTCAGACTCTGGGCGAAACTATCATTCCGTTCCTGGAAGAGTCGTGGGAGGAAAGTCTTGATCCTCAGCAGCAGCAGCGCCTGGAGGATTTGATTCACCATTTGCAATTCGAAGGGTTGCAGCAGCGCCTGCGGGTATGGCGCGATTCTGGCGGCGAAAACCTGTTGGAAGGAATGTGGCTGATGAACTCGTATCAGTATCCGGATGCCGACTTCCAGGTGCTGAACCGGGCTATTGAGCAGTTGCGCTTTGAGGCTTGGACC
>NZ_JZIR02000207.1:0-687 GCF_000961955.2 Hymenobacter sp. AT01-02 | reverse complement strand
CTTGCGGGCATTCATGGGAATAATGGGCACGCCCAGTTCCTGCTGTAGGGCCGCAATATCAATATGGACGCCGTGCTGCTCAGCTACATCCATCATGTTCAGCGCCAACACAGCGGGTAGTCCAAGATCAGCAAGTTGCGTGAAAAGCAACAGGTTGCGACGCAGGTTGCTAGCATCAGCCGTAATAACCACGAAATCGGGGTACTGAGCACTGCCCCGGTCGTAGAGAAGGTCTGTAATTACCTTCTCATCTAGGCTTTTAGGGTAGAGCGAGTAGGTACCCGGCAAGTCAATTATTTCGGCCCGCAACTGAGGGGTCAATTGGCTGACTCCTGTTTTACGGTCTACGGTTACCCCAGGGAAGTTGCCTACTTTCTGGTTGAGGCCAGTAAGCTGATTGAAGAGCGACGTTTTGCCAGAGTTGGGGTTTCCAATAAGAGCAATACGCGTAAGTGCGCCGGGATGCCGCGTGGCGGCCGTTTCGAGTGCCAGCGCCGATGCACTAGCACCGGCCCGGCCGGTAAGTAGTTCCACCCCTGCCATTCGCCTTTGTTATTTCAAGAATATGGTAGCCGCCTCACTCACTCGTAACGACAGCGTGTAATCTTCCCCGTCGCCAACTACTAGCGTAATGGGGCAACCAAGCGGTGCGCGGCTGTTTAAGCGGACGCGCGTACCGGGAATGCA
>NZ_JZIR02000206.1:0-549 GCF_000961955.2 Hymenobacter sp. AT01-02 | reverse complement strand
CGCCCAGGCCGCCGCAGAGCAAGCCAAGCCCATTGTGCTGCAATACCAGGTAGAAAAGCACGTCGATGGCCCAGAGAACTACTTCCGTGGGGCCGTGAGCCAGCGGGTGAATGAGTGGTGCCGGCAAAATGGCTACGACATGTACCGCGACGGCCTTCGCATTTACACGACTATCGATTCGCGCATGCAGCAGTACGCCGAGGAGGCAGTGCAGAAGAAAATGAAAACCCTGCAGCGTTCCTTTGACAACTTCTGGCGCAACCGGGACCAAAATCCGTGGGTTGATGAAAAGGGCAATGAAATTCCTGATTTTATTGAAACGCAAATGAAGCGCACCGAACAGTACAAGGCGCTAGCCGCGCAGTACGAGGGGCGCCCCGACTTGCTGGAAGAGGCTTTGAATCGGAAACGGCCTGTAAAGGTGTTCACTTGGAAAGGCGACGGCGACACTACACTGCTCATGTCGCCGCTCGATTCGCTGGCGTACTACAAGCACTTTCTGCATGCCGGTATGATGACAATGGATCCTTTCACTGGCCAAATCAAGGC